>DATJQV010000086.1 GCA_035505375.1 bacterium
GATACCGATTCTTCAGGCAGTCCAGGAGGAGCAGGGCTTTCTTTCGGAGGACGCCGTCGTCAGCATCGGCCGACACCTGCGGATACCCGCAAGCAAGGTGTTCGGCGTGGCGACGTTCTATAATCAGTTCCGGTTCCAACCTAAGGGCAAGTACCACGTAATGGTCTGCCGGGGAACTGCGTGTCACGTGAAGGGCTCGCAGAAGGGACTGGAGATGGTCACCAAGCTTCTGAAGGTCGAGCCGGGCAAGACGACCCGTGACAAGCTGTTCAGCCTTGAGGTTGTGGCTTGCATGGGCGCCTGCGGATTGGCGCCGGTCGTGAACGTCAACGGCCAGTTCTACGCCAAGGTGACGCCGCTCAAGCTGCAGCGGATCATCGAGGAGTGCCGGGCAAAGGAGCGGGCCAATGTCAAAGCCTGATGTGAACGTAGCCGGAGCCTGCTGGGACAAGCCCCCGATGCCGGCGCCCGAGCTGCTCAAGGCGCTGAAGTCCGGCCCGTTTTCGACGCCGAACCAGGCGGGACTGATCGCCTCACTGCGACGCGAGAAGGTCACAAGGCCGGTGATATTCATCGGAACCGGAACCTGCGGACTCGGAGCCGGCGCGGCCAAGACGGTCGAGGCCATCAAGGAATACCTCAAGAACAACAAGATTGACGCCGACCTGGTCGAGGTCGGCTGCGTCGGCATCTGCTCGGATGAGCCGATTGTCGACGTGCAGTTGCCGGGCCGAAACCGGGTCAGCTTCCGCACAGTGACGGCTGAGAAGGTCACGAAGGTGCTTGACGCAGTTCTTGGCAAGAACGGCGACCTGGGCAAAGTGCCGGAACTTGTACTCGGCCAGTACCGGTGCGACTGCATCGGCCAGTGCGAGTGCGAGGAATGGGCCAAGGTGCCCTACGTGGATAAGCATCCGTTCTTCGTGCTACAGAAGCGCTGGGTGCTCGCCAACTCCGGACTCATCGACCCCAACAACATCGACGAGTACATTGCCCGGGGCGGTTACTCGGCCATGCACAAGGTGCTCCATTCGATGACGCCGGATGAGGTCTGCGAGGCGACGGTGAAGTCGGGCCTGCGCGGACGGGGCGGCGGCGGGTTCCCGGCCGGCAAGAAGTGGCAGATGGCGCGGGCCTCGGCCGGCGACCAGAAGTACCTCATCTGCAATGCCGATGAGGGCGACCCGGGCGCCTTCATGGACCGCGCGGTGTGCGAGTCGGACCCGTTCCGGCTGCTAGAAGGGATGGTCATTGCCGCATACGGAATCGGCGCGACCAAGGCTTACATCTACATCCGCGCTGAGTACCCGCTGGCCGTGCGCAACCTCAAGGCCGCCATCATCAAGGCCAAAGAGTACGGCCTGCTCGGCGAGAACATCCTCGGTTCGCACTTCAACCTTGAGATAGTCATCAAGATGGGCGCGGGCGCATTCGTCTGCGGCGAGGAGACGGCCTTGATGCACTCGGTTGAGGGCAAGCGGGGCATGCCGCGACCGCGGCCACCCTACCCCACGACTTCAGGGTTGTTCGGCAAACCCACAGTCATCAATAACGTCGAGACATTGGCGAACGTGGCAGCCCTGATGCAGATGGGCTGGGAGAAGTTCGCTGCGGTCGGCACCCAGGGGTCCAAGGGCACCAAAGTCTTCGCGCTGTCCGGTCTCGTGAACCGCACCGGCCTTGTGGAAGTGCCGATGGGCACGACTATCCGACAGGTGGTGTTCGATGTGGGTGGTGGGATACCGAATAACAAGAAGTGCAAGGCAGTGCAGATTGGCGGGCCGTCGGGCGGCTGCATTCCGGAGCCGCACATGGATGTCGCCTGTGACTACGAAGCGCTGAAGAACTTCGGCGCCATCATGGGCTCGGGCGGGCTCGTCGTGATGGACGAGAACACCTGCATGGTGGACGTGGCGAAGTTCTTTATGGAGTTCATTCAGAACGAGAGCTGCGGCAAGTGCATTCCGTGCCGCGAGGGCACGCGCAGGATGCTTGAAATCCTCCAGGCCATCACCCGGCCCCGACGCAAGGAAGAGGATACGGACGCGTTGCTCCGGTTCCAGGGCATCATGTACCTCAAAGAGCTGGGCGAGAACATCCGCAAGACCTCGTTGTGCGGGCTCGGCCAGACCGCGCCCAACCCGGTGCTTTCGACATTGCGTTGGTTCCGTGACGAGTATGAGGCGCACATCTTCGAGCGTCGCTGCCCGGCCGGCGCGTGTAAGGAATTGGTCGGCGCGCCATGCCAGACCGGCTGCCCGGTTGGCACCGAGGTCTGGCGCTATGTGGCGCATGTGGGCCGCGGCGAGTACTCCGACGCGTATCGCGTCATCCGCACCGCGAACCCATTCCCGTCGGCTTGCGCGCGGGTCTGCAACCACCCGTGTGAGGACGTCTGCCGCTGCGGCACGACCGGCGGCGAACCCATCGCCATCCGGACGCTCAAGCGGTTCGTTGTGGACACGGTGGACCCGTCGAGCTACAAGCCGGTGGTGAAGAAGGCGAAGCCGGACGCGCCCAAGGTGGCGGTCATCGGTGCCGGGCCTTCGGGCCTGGCTGCCGCGCATCAGCTTTCGCTCGCCGGCTACCCGGTCACAATCTTCGAGAAAGAGAAGAAGGCGGGCGGGATGCTTGTGTGCGCGATACCGGCCTATCGGCTGCCGCGCGAGACACTGCAGAAGGAGATCGACTCCCTGCTCAATGAGAACATCGAGCTGAAACTCGGCAAGGCGCTGGGCCGCGACTTCACCATCGAGAGCCTGCAGAAAGACGGCTACAAGGCGATCTACATCGCAACCGGCTCGCACAAGTCGAAGAAGCTCGGGCTTGATGGTGAGGACGCACAGGGCGTCATCCCGGGCATCAAGTTTCTGAAGGCCTACAACCTCGACGGCGAGGAACTCGCCAAGGGCCGCGTCGGCATTATCGGCGGCGGCAACTCGGCGCTCGACGCCGCGCGCGTGGCAATGAGGCAGCAGGCGGTGAGCGACGTTACTATCTTCTATCGCCGGACCCGGGCCGAGATGCCGGCGTACCCTGAGGAGATCGATGCCGCGCTGGAAGAGGGCATCAAGGTGGTCGAACTAGTCGCGCCGACTAGGCTGATCACCGAGGAAGTCGGAAGCCAAAAGCCAAAAGCCAGAAGCCAAAACGCAAGGCTCAAGGCGGTCGAGTTCATCAAGAACGAGTTGGGTGAGCGGGATGCCAGCGGCCGGGCCAGGCCGGTGCCGGTGAAGGGTTCCGAATACCAGGTCGAGCTCGATACGCTCATCGCTGCCATCAGCGAAGACCCCGAGTCCGAACCGCTGTCCGGCCTCTCGGTCGCGAAGAACGGATCTTTAGTCGTGAACGCCGAGAACTACACCGCGGGCCGGCCGGGTGTGTTCGGCGGTGGCGACGTGGTTACCGGCCCGAACACGGTCATCGACTCCATCGCCGCGGGCAAGAACGCGGCGATGATGGTTGACCGTTACCTGTCGGGCAAACAGATGAAGGTCCTGAAGCGGGTGAAACTGCCGACCGTCTATATCGAGCCGGTCGCCGAACCCGAAGAGGAAGGCGAGGCGGCACACCGGGTTGAGCACGCCCTGCTGGCGGCGCGCGAACGGCAGAAGAATTTCCGTGAGGTCGAACTCTGCCCGGGCGCGGAGGCGGCGCAGTGCGAGGCGCGCAGGTGCCTGCGTTGCGACGTCGAGTTTACCCAGCCGATTTGAGGTGAAAGATGAGTAATCTTACGATTGAGGTTAACGGCCGGAAGGTCGAAGCGAAGAAGGGCGAGACGATTCTCTCCGCCCTGAAACGGGAAGGCGTGAAGGTCCCGACCCTCTGCTACCTCGAGAACCTGGCGCCGTCCGGTGCGTGCCGGATGTGCGTGGTCGAGGTCGAGGGGTCGGCCAACCTCGTGCCGTCCTGTTCGTTCCCGGTGGCCGAAGGGATGAAGATCAAAAGCAACTCGCCGCCGGTGATGGCGGCGCGGCGGACGATCATCGAACTGCTGCTCTCGAACCACCCGGATGACTGCCTTTACTGCATCCGTGGCGGCAACTGCCAGCTCGCGGAACTCGCCCAGGAGCACGGCGTGCGAACGCGGCGGTTCCGCGGCGAGAAGAACAAGCGCGAGAAGGACATCTCGGGCCCGAGCATCCAGCGCGACCCGGAGAAATGCATCCTTTGCGGTAAGTGCGTCCGCGTCTGCGAAGAAGTCCAGGGCGTTTCAGCCATCGACTTTGTCCAACGCGGGTCGAAGTCACTCGTGGGTACCGCCTTCAACAAGGGACTGAACGTCTCTTCCTGCATCAATTGCGGCCAGTGCATCCTCGTCTGCCCGACCGGCGCACTCCACGAGCGAAGCTACGTGGAGGACGTGCTGAGCGCGCTCAATGACCCGGACAAGATAGTGGTGGCCCAGCACGCGCCCGCGGTTTCGGTTTCCCTCGCCGAGGAATTCGGGATGAAGCCGGGCGTCGATTTCGACGGCAAGATGGTCGCAAGCCTCCGGAAGATCGGGTTCGACCGGGTGTTCGATACGTCGTTCACTGCCGACCTGACAATCATGGAGGAAGGTTCGGAACTCGTCCACCGCATCAAGACCGGCGGCGTGCTGCCAATGATGACCTCCTGCTCGCCGGGCTGGATCAAGTTCGTCGAGCAGTTCTACCCGGATATGATGCCCAATCTTTCCACCTGCAAGTCGCCGCAGCAGATGATGGGCGCCATCTTGAAGACCTTCTACGCCGAGCGCGAGAAGCTCGACCCGAAGAAGATCGTGTCAGTTTCGATCATGCCGTGTACCGCGAAGAAGTTCGAGTGCCAGCGGCCGGAGATGGGACGCGACTTCAACCAGGACGTTGACTATGTGCTCACCACTCGTGAGCTGGCCCAGCTCTTCCGGATGACCGGCGTCGATCCGAACACGGTCGAGCCCGAGGCGGCCGACACGCCGTTCGGCGAGCGGTCGAGCGCGGGCAAGCTATTTGGCGCGTCCGGCGGCGTTATGGAGGCGGCGGTCCGCTCCGCCTACTTCCTGCTAACCGGGCAGGAACTGGCCGAGCTCAAGATGGAAGACCTGCGCGGCATGAAGGGTTCCAAGGAGGTGAAGGTGAAGATCGGCGACCTCGAAGTCGGGGCCGCGGTCGTATCCAACCTCCAGAATGCCCGCAAGCTGCTCGACGAGGTCAAGGCCGGCCGCAAGGACATCCACTTCATCGAAGTGATGACCTGTCCGGGCGGCTGCATCAACGGCGGCGGGCAGCCCATCGGCGCGGACCTCGAAGCGGTCAAGGCGCGGATGAAGGCGCTCTACCAGATCGACCGCGACGCGACCCTCCGCGTCAGCCACAAGAACAAGTGGGTCCAGCGGCTCTACGACGAGTATTTGGGAAAGCCGCTCGGCGAGCGCAGCCACAAGCTGCTCCATACCAAGTATGCCAAGCGCGACGTGATGGTCTAGAAGGTGACGAAAATGGATACACCAAAGAAGATAATGGTCGTCGACGACGACATCGACCTGCTCGAACAGGTTGCGACGATCCTGGCTGGGGATGGCTACGAGGTCCAAAAGGCCCAGGGCCAGGAGGAGGCCGAAGAGCTGCTTACGGGCTTCATCCCGGACCTGGCGGTGCTCGACCTGATGATGGAGAACATGGATTCCGGTTTCGTCCTGTGTCACAACATCAAGAAGCTTTACCCCGGCACGCCGGTTATCATCCTGACCGCGGTCCAGGCCGCTACCGGTCTCGACTTCAAGGCCCGGTCCGCCGAGGCCGGCTCGTGGGTCAAGGCCGACATCCTGATGGACAAGCCGGTCCGGCCCGAGCAACTGAAGGCTGAAGTCAGGCGACTGCTAGCGAAATAGGTCCTATATGACCTATAGGACCTATACCCTGCCGTGACCCCTGAGCTCACCGGCCTTGTCCTGACGATACCGGAGAAGTGCCGGGTCTGCTACACCTGTGTGCGCGAGTGCCCGGCTAAGGCGATACGGATTCGCGCCGGTCAGGCCGAGGTCGTGCCCGAGCGCTGTATCGGCTGCGGCAACTGCGTCCGGGTCTGCTCCCAGCACGCCAAGCGGGTGTACGACTCCGCGACGCTCGTTCGCGGCCTGCTGGACCGGAATAGGACGGATCCGACGGATCGGTCTGATCGGACCGATGCTCCGCTGGTCGCCTGTGTCGCGCCGAGCTTCCCGGCCGAGTTCGGCATCGCCGACTACCAGTCGCTTGCCGGCATCGACCACCGCCGGTTGGTCGGGATGATTCGCCGCCTCGGCTTCGACCGGGTCGTTGAGGTCGCCTACGGAGCAGACCTCGTTGCCCGACGCTATCGGAAGCTGATCTCCGAACAGCCGAACGCCCGTTTCATCGCCACCACCTGCCCGGCAATCGTCCTCTACGTTGAGAAGTACCATCCGGAGTTGGTGCCGTTTCTTGCCCCGGTAGTATCGCCCATGATCGCCACGGCTCGGGTCGTCCACAAGCGCTACGGCGCCGATGCCCGGGTCGTCTTCATCGGTCCTTGCATAGCGAAGAAGGCCGAGGCGGCGGCCGAACGCTACCGGGACGACGTCACCGCCGCGCTCACTTTCATGGAGCTGCGCCAGTTGTTCGAAGAACGCGGCGTGACTGCCGAGTCGGTCGAGCCCTCGGAGTTCGATCCTCCTCACCCGGGCAAAGGGATGCTCTTTTCGGTCAAGCGCGGTATCCTGCAGGCCGCGGGCATCGAGGAGGACCTGGTCGCGGGAGACGTGGTCGCCGCGGACGGCGGCTCGGAGTTCGGTCATGCCCTGCACGAATTCTCCGAAGGCCATCTCGACGTCCGCTTGCTCGAAGTGCTCTCCTGCAAGGGCGGCTGTATCATGGGCGCCGGGGCAGGCACACGCGCCCCGCTCTTCAGCCGCCGGGCCGCAGTGAGCCGCTATGTACGAGAGCGCCTGGCTGCAGGTGGAGCTCAGCCCGAATCCACCGACGTAGACCTTAACGCTTGGTTCTATCCCGACGAACGGTCGATGCCGATTCCATCACAGGACGAAATCGCATCCATCCTTACCCGAATGGGGAAAAAGGACCCGGGTGACGAGCTCAACTGCGGTGCGTGCGGGTACGAGACCTGCCGCGAGCACGCCATTGCCATCTTCGACGGGCTGGCCGAGAGCGAGATGTGTCTGCCCGCGACCATCGCCCGGCTGAACGAAGCCATCGGCGAACTCGGCGTCACCAACCGTCAACTTGCCAGCGCCCAGCAGGCGCTGGTCCAGTCCGAGAAGCTCGCCAGCATGGGCCAGCTTGCCGCCGGTATCGCCCACGAGGTGAACAACCCGCTCGGCGTCGTGTTGCTCTACAGCCAGCTCTTGCTCGAAGAGTGCGATCCGAACTCGGAGCAGTACGCAGATCTGAAGAAGGTCGCCGAGCAGGCGGACCGGTGCAAGAAGATCGTCTCCGGCCTGCTCAACTTCGCCCGCAAGAACCAGGTGAATCTCAAGCCGGTGAGAATCGACGAGTTCATGTCGGCCTGCAGGCACGCGGTCGTGGTGCCGGAACGGGTCAAGCTGGTCATGGAGAGCCGGGTTGCCGACGCCGACATTGAACTCGACCCCGACCAGATGATGCAGGTCTTCACCAACCTGATGAACAACGCGATTGAAGCGATGCCGGGCGAAGGAATCCTCACGGTCCGCGCCGAGGGCGACGCCGAATCGGTGCAGGTGAGCATCAGCGACACCGGCGTCGGCATACCCAAGGAGAATGTCAAGAAGGTATTCGAACCGTTCTTCACGACCAAACAGGGCGGCAAGGGTACCGGCCTCGGTCTTGCCATCTGCTACGGAATCGTCAAGATGCACCGCGGAAGCATCGTGGTTCAGTCGAATACCGACCCTAGGACCGGGCCGACCGGCACGACGATGACTGTGAAGCTACCGCGTCACCCGCAGGGCGGACTGGAATGAGACCCGCGCCGAGAAAGCAGGTGTAGAATGGAAAGACTGAAGCTCCTGGTGGTGGACGACGAGCAGCCGATGCGCGAGGGCGTGATGCGGGCGCTGCGTAAGTTCACCGTGAGCCTGCCCTATGCCGAGGACGACTACGGCTTCGACATGTTCGAGGCGGGAACCGGCGAAGAAGCTCTTGAGCTCATCGAAAAGAACCCGCCGGACCTGGTGCTGCTCGACTACAAGCTGCCGGGCATCAAGGGCCTCGATGTGCTCGACAGCATCACCCAGCGCCAGCTCGACATCCTGACCGTGATGATAACGGCCTATGCGTCGCTCGAGACCGCGGTCAGCGCCACTCGGTACGGCGCGTACGACTTCCTGGCCAAGCCGTTCACGCCCGAGGAGCTGCGCGGCGCGGTGCAAAAGGCGACCAAGCATCTTGTGCTTTCGCGGCAGGCGCGCAAGCTCTCGGAGGAAAAACGCCGGGTCCGGTTCGAGTTTATCTCGGTGCTGGCGCACGAACTCAAGTCCCCGCTGGCAGCGGTCGAAGGCTACCTGCGGATAATCCAGGAGAAATCCGCAGGCGATAGCCTCGCCGCGTACGAGACGATGGTCGGACGTTCGCTGACGAGGCTCGAGGGGATGCGCAAGATGATATTCGATATCCTCGACCTGACCCGCATCGAGTCCGGGCAGAAGAAACGCGAGCTCGTTGAGACCGACCTGCGTGAGGCGGCCCAGGCGGCAATCGAGACCGCGCTGCAGTCGGCCCGGGATCGCGGCGTGGCCATCGAACTGCACGCGCCGGAACGGGCGCCGCTGCTGGCTGACCGCGGCGAACTCGACATCATCTTCAACAACCTGGTGTCCAATGCCGTCAAGTACAACCGTGAGAACGGTCGGGTTGACCTCACGATCGCCGTTGATGACGAAGTGGCGACAGTAGCCTGTCGCGACACCGGCATCGGGTTGAGCGAGACCGAGGCCCAACAGCTCTTCCGGGAGTTCATCCGCATCAAGAACGCCAAGACCAAGAACATCCTGGGCTCGGGGCTCGGCCTCTCAACGGTCAAGAAGCTCGCGACCGAGTACTACGGCGGTGACGTCCGGGTTGAGTCGACGCCGGACGTCGGCAGTACCTTCACCGTCACCCTGCGCCGTCGCCCGGCGGCGCAACGTTAGCCCTTCCGCGAACCGAGTCCGGGGGCTTACCACCAAGGAACAGAGAGGAAGGGATGAAATCGGAAAGGCTGAATCGGGAAAGGTCGGAGTCCGGACATTCATCCTTCATCCCTCCGCCTTCATCCTTTCACCTGGCCCCTGCCGCGGCTTGAAAGCCCGCCCCGTTGTGCTAAGATACATCCTTTAGGTTGCGCTCCGTCTCATCCGTCACACAATCCACGGCCCGGACCTAAAGACAGATATCAAAAGGAGTTCACGTGCCGAAGGTACTTATCGTTGACGACGACCCCGATATCGTCGATTCACTGAAACTCGTCCTGTCGGCTGAAGGGTACGCAGTGGCGGCGGCCACGAGCCGGGTCGAAGCCATGCAGGCGGCCGAGCGGGAAAAACCGGACCTTATTATCCTTGACGTCATGATGGA
Source organism: bacterium (assembly GCA_035505375.1). NCBI lineage: Bacteria > bacterium. Next base: position 9,534 of record DATJQV010000086.1, read on the forward strand.
GCAGCCGGACGACGGTCTGGTGGTCGCCCAGGATCTGCGCCACAAGGGCGTGAGGACGCCCATCATTATCCTGTCCTCGATCGGTCATGTGACCGGGTACAAGTTCGGCAAGGATTCGGAAGTGGCCCCGGTGGACGACTTCGTGTCGAAGCCGGTCGCGCCCAAAGACCTGGTCGCCAAGGTCAAGAAATTCCTGAGGAAATGACGATGTTGGCAACTGAAAGAGAATCACTCCGCCACGAAATCGCGGAATTGGCGGAGAAGTATGAGCACAAGCGCGACGGGATGATGCCCATTCTCGAGGCCGTCCAGGAGAAGTACCGTTGCGTATCCGATTTCGCGATGCAGGAAATCGCCCGCCAGCTCGGCGTGTTCCCGACCGAGGTTTACGGCGTGGCGTCGTTCTACTCGTTCCTTTCCACCGAGCCAAGGGGCAAGTTCGCCATCCGACTCTGTCGTACCCTTTCCTGCGACTTCGCGGGCAAGAAGGAAGTAGCTCGCCAGCTCGAGAACGAACTCGCTGTCGGGTTCGGCCGCACCACGCAGGACGGGCTCTTCTCGCTTGAGTACTGCAACTGCCTGGGCATGTGCGACCACGGGCCGGCGCTGCTCGTGAACAACGACGTGTACACCGAGGTCAGCCCGGAGTTGGTATCGGACATCCTCGAAAAGTACCGGAGGATGTTCGGCCCGGCATCGCAGTTGGAGGAAAAGGAGACGCACCATGGCTAGTGCAATTCACATCATGGAGCGCTACGAAGCCGGTTCGGGAGTGAAGAAGGCGCTCTCGATGTCGCGGACCGACGTCATCCGGACCGTGCGTGAGTCCGGCATCCGCGGTCGCGGCGGCGCCGGGTTTCCGACTGCGGTGAAGTGGAACCTGTGCGCGGCGGCCCAGGCCCCGAAGAAGTTCATCATCTGCAACGCCGACGAGGGCGAGCCGGGTACGTTCAAGGACCGTCTGCTTCTGACCGAGCGGCCCGAGGCCCTGTTCGACGGCATCACCATCGGTGGCTATGCTATCGGTGCGAAACTCGGGATCATTTACCTCCGTGCCGAATATGCCTACATGCGGCCCGGGCTGGACGCTGCTCTGGCAGCCCGGCGCAAGAACAAGCTGCTGGGTAAGAAAGTGCTCGGCAAGAGCTTCGAGTTCGACATCGAAATCCGCATGGGCGCCGGCGCCTACGTCTGCGGTGAGGAGACCGCGCTCATCGAGTCGCTTGAGGGCTCGCGCGGCGAGCCCCGCAACCGGCCGCCCTACCCGGTGAACACCGGGCTCGTCGGCGCGCCGACCTCAGTGAATAACGTCGAGACCCTCATCGCCTGCGCGCATATCCTGGTAAAGGGGCCGGAGTGGTTCAAGAAACTTGGCACCGAGATCTCAACCGGGTCCAAGTTGCTCTCGGTCTCCGGCGACTGCGCCCGGCCCGGCGTCTACGAGGTCGGGTTCGGCACCACGATCAAGGACCTGCTGAAGCTCGTCGAGGGCGAGGGGGCCAAGGCGGTGCAGGTCGGCGGCGCGTCGGGACGGACCGTCCCGGCGAAGCAGTTCGACCGCAAGCTGGGTTTCGAGGACCTCGCGACCGGCGGCTCGATAATCGTCATCGGACCGCAGCGCGACATGCTCGACGTGGCCGAGAATTTCCTCGACTTCTTCGTCGAGGAGTCCTGCGGCCAGTGCACGCCCTGCCGCGAAGGAAACCCGAAACTGCTGGAGGGCGTGCGCCTGCTGCAACAGGGACGCTGCTCCATCAACTACCTGCGCGAGCTGCAGAGCCTCGGACGCACGATGCAGGTGGCGTCCAAGTGCGGGCTCGGCCAATCGAGCGCCAATGCGTTCCTCGACATAACCGAGCAATTCCGGTCGGAAATCCTGGGCCGCGTGCCCGCGAGCAAGGAGTAGTCCAAGATGCCAAGGACGAAGTCGGAAGCTAGAAGTCAGAAGTCAGAAGTCAAGACGGCAAAGCAGGAAGCCGGTAAGTCCAGCAAAGTCGCCCCGGGCACCACTGCCCCGACCAGCGAGAAGCCGATGACCATCACCGCCGGCAAGCCGGGCGATATCGGCGGCCTCGTGTCGGTGAAGATCGACGACCTCGACATCAAGGTGCCGTTCGGCACAACCATCCTCCAGGCGGCCAAGACCGTCGGCATCCGCATCCCGACGCTCTGCTACCACGAGGACCTGTGTCTTGCCGGGGTCTGCCGCATCTGCTCGGTCGAGGTGTCAAAGCAGCGGACGCTCCAGACCGCCTGCACGTTCCCCATTACCGAACCGATTACCGTCAGCACGACCAGCCAGCGCGTCCGGCAGGCGCGCCGCCACATTCTCGACCTCCTTCTCTCCAAGCACTATGGCGAGTGCTATTCCTGTTTCCGCAACAACAACTGCGAGCTGCAGGCGCTGGCCAAAGAATACGGCGTGGATTTCTTCCGGTTCGGCCACCCGGACAAGCCGCGCTTCGAGATTGACCGCTCCAGCTACTCGGTGGTGCGCGACATGAACAAGTGCGTGCTCTGCCGGCGCTGCGTCCGGACCTGTGTTGACCTGCAGTCGGTCGGGGTCTACAGCGCGGCGCACCGGAGCGAGAAGACGAAGATCGAGACCTTTGAGGACCGGCCGCTCGCCGACGTCATCTGTATCAACTGCGGCCAGTGCATCAACCGCTGCCCGACCGGCGCGCTCCGGGCCAAGGATCCGTCGGACGAAATCTGGGCCGCGATTGACGACCCCAAGAAACACGTCGTGATGCAGACCGCGCCCAGCCCGCGTGCCGCAATCGGCGAGGAGTTCGGGCTTGAGGCCGGCACCTCGATGACGGGGGAGATGAACACCGCCCTGCGCCGCGCCGGGTTCGATATGATCTTCGACACCAACACGACCGCCGACCTCACCATAATCGAGGAAGGCACCGAACTGCTGACCCGGCTGTACAAGGCGCTGGTCAAGAAGGAAGAGGCGTTCCTGCCCCAGTTTACCTCCTGTTCGCCGGGCTGGGTCAAGTTCATCGAGCACTTCTATCCCGAGTACCTGCCCTGGATGTCGAGCTGCAAGTCCCCGCAGCAGATGTTCGGCGCGCTCATCAAGAGCTACTACGCCCAGAAGCAGAACCTGAACCCGGCCGACATCGTGACGGTGTCGCTGATGCCATGCTCGGCCAAGAAGTTCGAGGCGAACCGGCCGGAGATGCGCTCATCCGGGTATAAGGACGTTGACTACGGCCTGACCACCCGCGAGACCGCGCAGATGATCAAGGAAGCCGGCATCGACCTGCCGCACATGCCCAAATCCCATTTCGACCTGCCGTTCGGCGACGCCTCTGGCGCCGGCCTCATCTTCGGCGCGTCCGGCGGCGTCATGGAAGCGGCGCTCCGGACCGTGGTTGAGGTCGTGACGGGCTTGAAGGCCGAGCAGGTCTTCACCGACGCCTGCATCATCCCGGTGCGCGGGTTCGAGGGCGTCAAGTACATGGAAATCAAGGTGCCTCAGACCGGCCCGATGCTCGACCTGTTCAAGCCGCTCATCAAGAAAGGCAAGCTGGGCAAGGACTGGTCGTGGCTCAAGGGCGCGACGCTCAAGGTCGCGGTGGCCCACGGCACGGCCAACGCCCGCAAAGTGATGGAAGACATCAAGGCGGGGGGCAAGTTCTCCCAGTGCCAGTTCATCGAGTTCATGGCCTGCCCCGGCGGTTGCCTCGGCGGTGGCGGCCAACCGATTCCGACCTCGCCCGCGATTCGCAAGGCCCGGGCCAAGGCCATCTACGCCGAAGACATGGGGCTCGCTATCCGCAAGTCGCACGAGAACCCGTACGTGCTGAAGCTCTACGCGGAGTTCCTCACCGATGGGCCTTGCGGCGAGGTGAGCCACAAGTACCTGCACACCCACTACACGCCCCGCGGCGACTACCTCGTCTAGACCGAGCCAAACCTCAAAAGCGCCCCGCCCCGCGCGGGGCGCTTAGCTTCCGCGCGAGCGGACCAAACCAACGGGGTGAGAAATGCACGTGCTGCGGCCATTTGCAGTCCAAGGCTGAGTAGACAGAGTCAGCCGGCCGCGCTACAATCGCTCCGTGAAGACTATTCGGCTGTCCCGCCACGCCCGTGAGAACATCGGGTTCCGCGGGGCGACCGAGGAAGAGGTCGTTGAGGCAATCAGGCAGGCTGAGTGGCAACCGGCCGAGCGCGGCAGGTTCGACTGCCGCCGGGAGTTCCCCTTCGGTCAGGACTGGAACGGACGTCACTACTCAACCAAGCAGGTGCGGCCGGTGTTTGTGGACGAACTTGCGGAGATTGTTGTCGTGACGGTTTATGTGTACTATGTACCGTAACGGAGCAACACGATGAGAATATCGTACGATTCGGAAGTCGATGCGCTGTACATCAGGTTCATTGAGACCACGGTGACGACCAAACACGTCGCCGATGGTATCGCGGTTGACTACGCCGCCGACGGCCGGATTGCGGGCATCGAGGTACTCGACGCGCGCAAACGGTTTGGCGACGAGCAGATTCTCCGGCGCGTCGTGCTCGAGGACCTGGTTCCGACCCCTGCCGTCTAGCGCGCCCGCGTCCCCCTCTCGACCCTTGGAATCCCGGATCCCTTCCTCAGCAATTCTGCATTCTGCTATCTCGTTTGTGACATCTGATTTGTCGGAAGTCCGCCACAAGCGGTGAGCGGTTAGCCGTCGGCTGCCAGCCGTCAGATGTCGCAACTGCCCTACGGCTCCGCGGCGACTACCTGGTCTAGGCTCGACCGACCACAAGATCGATGCCCCGCTTACGCGGGGCATCGCTTACTTTGCCGGCGGGGCGTCGCCTTCGGCTCAGCGGCCGCTCAGCGGGTTTGCCCGCCCATCACCGTCAGCCCGGCCAAGATCACGAGCAGTCCGACGACGATGAATACAATATCCATCGTCTTGGCCCGGCCGGCCAGCACGAAGGCGAGCCCGAAGACGGCCGTGACCGCTCCCGCCACCAGGGTGATTGTCCGAAGCCGCTTGGAACGCTGCTCATCGGTGAGCGGCGCCTTCATCCCAGGGTCAGACACTTTGCCTCCCTTCGCGTCCGGTCGAGAACCGACCTCGCATATTCCTCATGCCATCGACCAAAAGCCGCAATCAGGCATGGCCGCTCAACCCGGTGCGCCATTCCACGCCACTACTTCCGCCCGTCTCAAATCTGGAATGTGAAGGAGCCCCGCGCGCGTCAGGAATCGGCGACCTCGTCACCGGAGCTTCCCAGTCACGGATTGGCTATCGGACTCGCGGGCGGGCGTGTCGAATGGGCATGCTGAAATCGGAGAGTGCCACTCGCCGCCACCAGCAAGTCTAGAGCCGCTTCCGGAGAATCCAGTCCGCAGCCGATTGGGGCAGCGCTTCGAGAAGACGGGCAGCATTTACCATGTGCCCGACCGCATACCGGCGCTTGGGGCGTCGGGCCGAAAGCGCCTTGAGGACGACTTCCGCCACTTTTGCCGGGTCCGTCCGCTTGCGGTCGAATTCGGCCATCTCCTTCTCCCAACGACGCAGGATATCCTGATAGAGCGCAACCCGTGCGGGCGGCCCTTGCCGGAGCAGGTCCTCCACGTCGGCCGTGGTCCTCAAACCGGCCGGCGTCCGGATGCCCCCGCAGTGGATTCTGACAATGGGAATTCCCCAGGGCTTGAGCTCCATGTCCAGCGTGCGGACAACGCAGTTGACGGCGAAGTCGGAGGCGTGGATGCTCGCCACAAAGGCAGTGGGCATCAGCGCCGGGGTCATGATCCAGAGGATTCGCCCCTTGGCCTGACGAATCAGCGGCAGGCATTGCTGAACCAGGTCAACGGAACCAATCACGCGGGCCTCCAGCTCAGCGCGGAATCGCCCAAGGTCGAGCAGCTCCACCGGGGCCGGCTGACCACCCCCGGCATTGTTAACGAGCGCGAACAGACCCGCCAACTTGCGGCGGCGCAGTTCGTCCGCCGCGAACTGCACGGCCCGGGTGATATTTTCGTGGCTCGTGACGTCAAGCGGGCAGACCGGCACGAGGTCCGGCAAGTTCAGCGCGCGCAGCGCATCGGCATCCGCGTCCCGTCGAACCCCTGCCAGCACGGTGAAACCATGTCTGGCCAGCGCCTGCGCGCTCTCGCGGCCGATGCCTGAAGAACAGCCAGTGATCAGTACCGCGCTGCCTCTGCCCGATGGACTATCTGGTGCTGCTGTAGCCATGGTTATCCTCCGCTGTGCTCGCTACATAACGAGTGCGCGATGGTTTCTCCTACGTCAGGGCCGTATTCGGCTCGGACATGGGCTGGATTCCAGGACTCGCGGGCGGGCGTAATTGACTATGTGTCATGTCTCTCCGTGAGTGCCCTCGTGCGGGATAGCTTTCAGTTCCAGGTTCGGGATCTTCGGGAGGGCTGCGCCGATGATTCCCTCCAAGTCGCCGTACATGCCGGTGGTGTTTGTCACGACACGTTCTATCTGCTTCTCACGTGCCGCCCAGATCTTGGTCATGGACCGCTTCTCAGCGTCCAGTTCGGTCTTCATTGCTACGAAAGCCTCGACGATGGCCTCGACGCGGTGCTTGAACTCCGAGCCGGACAGGTAGTCGTACAGCATCTCCAGCTTGCCTTGCTTGCCGACGGAGGCAGTTCGCGCAGAGGTCACGAGAATCAGACTCTCGCGGAGGGCCTGCCCAAGGCTAATCGCGCACGATTGGCTCGTGACCCACACGCCTTCGTGCTGGCCGAATGCCTCCATGCCTTTGGGCATGGCTGTCGTCAACAACACGGCCAACTCCGCCTTGGCCTCGCGCTTGTCTTCCTTCAGCTTCTCGACCCAGCCTGAACTCCAGCTCTTGGTCCGCTTGGCTTCCCAGACAATCGCGCCGCACGGTCGTCCCGCGTGGTCGCAGACGCGCTGAATCACGTCCGCGCCCCTCTTGCCCTTCGGCACCGGGTCAATGGTGTCGTACGGGAACGCGTCCCTGAGTTGCTGTTCCATGTCCAGTTCCAGCGTCTCGCCCTGCGCCTGTTGGGAGCCCTGCTCGGCCTTGCGCTTCAGCTCGTCTATCGTGGCCTTCAGACCTTCGATCATCTTATCCTTGTCCGAGTCGCGCAGCCGGTGCTGTTCATCGGCTGCCTTCAAGGCATCCTCTGTGAGCTTCTTCCGTTCCGCGTCGAGACGACGAGCGACCTCCAACTCCATGTTCTTCTTCTCGGCCTCAAGCTCCCGCTGCCTCTTCCGAATCTCCAGTTCGTTCTTCTGCGCCTGCTCCAGCGCCGTGTCCTTCTCGGCCACCTGGTTCTGCAGGTCGGCAACCGCTAAGGCCACGGACTCGGTCGCCTTCTTCTTCGCCTCAGCCTCAACTCGGACGCGCTCCTCTGCCAGCCGCTTCGAGACAGTCTCATCTACTGTCTTACGTGACTCCTCCAACTGCTTCTCGCGTGTGGCCAGTGCTTCGCGCTCCCTGGCTAGTTCACGTTCTTTCGCCTGCGTCTTGGACTCATACTCTTTGCGTATCTCCTCGCTGAGGCGGCTCGATATTGCCTCTGTCAGCGGGATTTCGGTTCCACATTCTGGGCACCTAATGGTCTGGACCATGGTAATCCTCCCAAGTTCTGTCGGCTCGGTCATGGCCGGATTCTAGAAGTCGAGGGCGGGCGTGTCAAATGGGCGGGCCGGGGTCAGAGGTCTCTATTGCTTCGCCGGAAATGCGTGAAGTGTCCCTCGCCACCTCCCGCGACAATCGCAATCTCGTCATCGGACCATCCCAGCCGCGCGTCCGGAATCTCTTGCTGTATCACCGGGGCCTACCCGACGAGGTCAATCGTCGGAGACAGACAGATGGGCTCGCCCCAAGACAGGTTGCCCGCCGATGGCGGCCTCCAGTTCGTGAATCGCCTGGTCTTCGAACGCGTTGGCCTGTTCTTTCTTCTCGAACGCTTCAACGACCGGCTTGCCGATTCGCTCTTGCACATCAGGCGGGGCGTCGGGAAGCCAGATGGCGGCTGTGTCGTCAGCGGTGAGTTCGTCCACGACGCCGCCGTATATCTTGCTGGTCAACTGAAGCTGCCCGTATGTCGTCATCAAGAACGCCGCCAGATAGCCGGCGTGAGACCGGCCCTCTCTCGGAACGATGCGCTCGATATGCTGAGACGCAGCCCATCCTTCGTGAGCGTGCGGGGCAACGGTGACGCGGCCTATCGTGCCAGAGCAAGTCACTAGAACCCAACCTGCTCGGATAGTCCAAGGTGTCAGGTCCTTGTGCGCGGTCCGAGACAGGTACTTCAGGTCGATCGGTCGCCTCTCCGGGATGTGAGACCCCTGCAGGAACGGCACACCGTGTTCGCGCCTAACATATATCCGACGGAAACGCGGAGCCACGTAGGGTTCAGCCAACGCGCCGAGTTTCACGAGGGGATACTTGCCTTTCTCCATTTGGCTTACGCAAGTACGCGCCAAAGGCAGATGGAATGAAACGTCAAACCGGCCAGTAAGATCAGACGCCTTCAGGCTGAACGCCTTGGGGTGATGGTCGATGCCATCGCCGGCTGTTGGGCGGATGTACGGAATCTGCCTATCGTCGAATGGAGCGATCCCCAGTTCCCGATAGAGCAGACCGTCCGCTTCGTCAAGCAGGTCATTTGCCTCATCGCGAAGCCTGTATGCCTGCATGACCGTGTCGTGTATCGTCTGCTGCTGGCCATCCGGAAGGAGTGGAACGGGGATACCCGCAAGGTGATGAGGTTCGAGGTGCGACACGGTCGCACCGTACTCCTCGCGAGTCATCAGCGCCTGCCCAATCCAGGATGTAAGGTAAGCGTAGAGATAACCTAGAGGAACGACTGACTCAATCCGCAGCAGGTCGTGAGTCAGAAAGAACTGTTCAAGGCGCTTGGTGGCGATGCAGCAGCGACCCACGACGCCTGAGCACGTGACGAGAATCCATCCGGCCTGGGCGAAATGACGTTGAGCGTCGTCGGGGGCTTTGTCCTTGGCGACCCATCGCACGCTGGACGGGCGAAACGCGAGTGCCTCGGACGCGCTCAGGTATGGCCATCCCTTCGTGGGGTCCCTGGTGTAGATGCGCTTGAATCGCGGGAGGTTGAACACCTTGCTTGTAATGCGGCGGTCGTTCAGCGAGATCGTCGGCAAGCCAGCCGCCTCCAACGCACGGAGCGCTGTGACGGCGGCCGTGGCGTAGTAGGCGGAGTCCAGACGGGCGTCGCCCGCCAATAGCCACTTGGCTTCGACTCCAAAGTGCTGAGGCAGAGATTTCGGCTCGGCTGCCGGCGCAGGCAGGGCCTGAGCTGCTGATGTCCTCATGTGGGTTGCCTGCGGAGTCTGCCTTGGGTCAGCCACTGTTCAAAGAGCGGGGCCACATTAGCGACCTCGTCGTCCCGAACTCTGCGGAGTTCGTGCTTCTCAACACTTGAGGCTGCGCCGCCTGCGTCAATGACGGGCACGGTAATCGCCGTAAGGCGTTCTACCTCTTCGCCCTCGGGCGTCCTCACCCATAGGTCGTTGCCGCGCCGGTCGAAGCCGGAGGTCTTGCACAGTGCCATGAAAACCTCGTAGTCCTGAATAGCCTTGCTGGCCTCCTCAAGGCGCATCTCGTCTGCGCTCTTCTTCTCCAGTATGAGGACACTAGTCTGCGTGCCTGTGCCGCTGAAAGCTAGGAAGGTCTCAACTGGAAGGTCGATGCTAGCGATGATGCGGCAGCGTTTGAGTATCCATCGTCGGACGAACCCGAGTCCAGGGTTGCTGAGTATGCTGTCCGGCAAGACAATCGCCAACCTGCCCCCGGGCTTGAGGAGTTGCCAACATCGTTCTATGAAGAGCTGCTCGGGTGGCATGGAACCGCGAGGACTGGGGGTTTCGTACTTCGGCAGCTCAAATTGGTCCAGCACGTGCGGGTCCGTGACGACGAGACCCGGGCCCGCCCCGAACGGCGGATTAGTATAGATGATGTCAATCGTGTTTGGCTTGATCTTGGCCTTGACGTCGTCGCGCCACTCGCCCGTCGGGAGGAGCGAGTTGGATTGGTAGACGTTCGTACTCCCGTCGCCGTGCATCACTAGATTCATCTGTGCTGCCCGGACTAGCTCTGGGTTGATATCAATGCCAAACAGGAGGCGGTCGCAGATGTCCTTGAGCCGTGCCGCTGCTTTGTCAGACGCTTGGACTGTGTCCTTCCATTTCTGTTCTTCTATCGAGCGAGCATGGTCTCGCCAGAGGTTCATCTGAGCCCTCAGGAATCCGCCGGTCCCGCAAGCCAGGTCCAGCACCTTGAGCGAGAGCCATTTGTCCGCAGGGTAGGTTGCCATCACCATTCGCACGGCCATCTGGCAGACGTTTGGTGGGGTGAAGAACTCCCCGCGGCTTCCGCGCAGGTTTTCGCGAACGATCTCTTGGTAGGCTTCGCCTTTGACGTCAGCAGTTGTGAGCAGCAATGAGTAGCGTCGTAGCTCGCTGACTATGTAGGCCAGCACCGGGTCACTCAACTCGATACGGTCATGTGGGGCGAAGATGTAGGGGAACTGCTCCTTGACCTCTTTGAACATTTCGTCTATCCGCTGCCTGAGTCTACGTTGCCCGAGCACTGAACGTCGTTCTTCGGTAGACACATCGAAGCGCATCTGGCCGGTGGTGTTCTGCTCGTCGTAGACCTTGCAGAAGAAGAGTTTGAGCAGTTCGTTGAAGGCCTTGTCCTTGGGCATCCCGTCGTTTGCGTAGATGTAGTTGTGGCAACGCTTGAACACATCACGGAGACCCTCGGCGGGCTTCAGTTGGTCGAAGGTAATACGTGGGGCCTGAGTCTTGCCGTAGGGTGGGATGTCTGCAACTATGACCGGGCTGCGCCGGTCTTCTTCCGTGGAAACCTCATATGCCTGAAGCTCGGAGCCTACCCATATGCCCCACTTGGCCTTGAAGCAGGCGGCCAAGTAGGACTTGAGTTGCTCAACTCCACTGTCACGATCCGTAGGTCTGACGACTTCCGGTTTGGTCTCCGCAATCAGGAATACCTCTTCCTGCTTGTGGTCGCGGTCGTGGCTGAAGATGGCAATGTCAACGCGTTTCTTTGCACGACCGACGTTAACGGTGAACTCCAGTTCGATGTCCTCTTTCGGATAGCCGTACTCCTCCACGAGACTGCGAGCGACACGCTGGCGAACGTGCTCCTCGGGCGTATCCTTGCGCAGCTTACCTGTGATGTAACACCGAATCATGCCGGGCGGAATGAACTGAATCTCGTCACTCATTGTCGTACCTCCTGGGAATGACCGTATGACCGCCACGGGGCCGCCCTCTACGCTCAGCTTGTTGCATAGCCGTCCTGGACTTGCTCGAAGCCGACCCACGTGAACCAGTCCTTGAGCTCAAGGAACTCGGCCCAGCGGTTGACCATGGCGATGTCGTCTTCGTAGGTGGCGGACGGGCCTTGCGCGGTCAGGGCGGCTAGCGCGTTGCCTTGGTCCTCGAAGCCGGCACGCTCAAAGCGCCCAAGCAGGGGCTTTGCCGTATGCTCGCTTAGCAGCTTGAAGAACGTGTGGTTCATGACATGGGCTGCCTGGTATGTCTTTCCGGGCGTGAAGTCGCGGACTCTCGGTGTGAGTGCCTGCGCAGCTTCGTCGCGCTGCCCGAGGAGCGACTGCATCTGGTCGTCGCGCAAGGCCGGGTACTCGTCGTACAGCCACTTCTCGATGGCGATGTCCGAGGGGTAGTTGGTCAGTTGCCGCACGAGTCCGTGGTACAGCATATTGAAGTACTCCGGCGCCTTGTCGCTCTGAATGGTGCGGCTTATTCGCTCGATGTCTGCCAGCATCGGCTTGAGGGCCGCGGTCATTGTTTCGCGGTTGGATGCGGGCACGAGCCTACGTTCTTCCGGTACGGAGCACATTCTTATGGCATGGGCGCATTCGTGGGCAATCAGGTGGTTCAGGATGCCGCCGCGCACGGACCGGTAGTGGATGAGGTGCGACGGCATCCCGCGCCGTGCTATCTTGATGGCGGCGTGCGGAACGAGGTCTTTCTTCTCTACGAGGTTGAAGCCCTTGCCGGTAATCTCGCTCACGCGCGCCATGACGGCGCGGACCGAGTCGCTCAGTTCAAGCACCAGGCGCTCCGTCTGACTCGAAGAGCTTGCGGGCGGCCACGTATTCGCGGGCGAAGTCCATGCCGACGTCGACGCTGGGGTCTATCCGGCGGAAGCCGACGTACATGATGCTGACGAGATGCAGGCCGCTGAATTCTCCGGGCAGGCACTTGAGCCGGTACTTGCGGTCGGGGTTGTTGACGTCGAGGCCGGAACGGCCGAGCAGGCCGATCTCGAACGTGACCTCGCGGACGTACTCGTCCGGCTTGTCCTTGAACAGCTCCAGTGCGCCGAGGCAGTAGAAGACCGCATCGGGCCGCAAGTCCTGCTGGTGAAGGTCGCGGTTGAGGATCTCGCGCCGCATCTCTTTGGCGTCTTCGGTCTGGGGCAGCTTGCCGAGCGCGAGGTAGCGTCTGAGATATTTGTCCGCTTCCTCGAACTGCTCTTGCTTGAACAGGCAGAGACCGAGGCCGTAGAGCGAGAGCGGGTCATCGGGCAGCTTTTCGAGCGCGTGCCGGAGGTGTGCTATCGCTTTGTCGTAGTCGCCTTCCTTGCCGAGGAGGCCGCCGAGGTTGCGCAGGGCATAGGCGTTGTCGGGCTCAAGCTCAAGGGCTTTAGCGAAGTTGGCTTTGGCTGCGGCCATCTCGCCGCGGCGCGACAGGGCGAAGCCGAGGGCCACGTAGGCGTTGGTCCTGGCCGGGTCAAGTTCAAGACAGCGCCGGAGGAGTTCGACTGCGCGGTCCGGCTCATCCATGTTGGTGCAAAGCATGCCGAGGTTGTAGAGGACGTCGGAGTTTGCGGGTTCTTCATCGAGTTGGAGCTCAAGCAGTTGCCGGGCCTCGGGAAGCCTGTGCTGCTTCAGCAATTCGAGGGCTCGCTGGAACCTGTCCATTGGGCCTCTACTATACCGTGCTGCCGTATGCAGTCAATGACCAAGCCGCTTCTGGACGAGGCGCAGGACCAGGCACGACCCCGAACGGTCGGCACGCGGTCTGGCGGACGGGGATGACCGCTGGCAGCGGACAGCGGGCGGCTAACGGCTCACGGCTGACAGCTATCGACACGCGGGAACGGGCCTGAACGCGGAATCTACTGCCAGCACAAGCGCAGGCTGCAGACGGTCTCTCCGATTAGCGGCCGGAGCGGAATCTACAACTTCGTAGAATTGGCCAGGCCCGGCTTTTCGGCGTATCTGCTTGCGGCGCGGGATGGTCTGTATGTAAGTTTCCCCATTTATTGACAAGTGGGGAAGATTCGATACACTGGGCTCGATGGTTGAGCGTAAGAAGCTTGCCACGGCGTTCCGCGCCCAGGGTTGGGTGCTGACGGCCGCTCAGCTTGCAGGGCTTGGCGTCTATCCGCGGCGGCAGCAGGAGCTGCTGGCTGCGGGCTGGATGGAGCGCGTCGGCCGCGGGCTCTATCGGTGGCAGGAGGCGGACATCACCGAGCAGCACAGTCTGGTCATCGCGCAGCGGCTGGCGCCGCGCGGCGTGGTTTGCCTGGTCTCTGCCCTCGTGTTCCACCGGCTGACGACCCAGCGAACGCCGGAGGTGTGGATGGCCTTTGAGCGAGACAGGGACAAGCCTCCGGCAAGACCGGCGGTCAGGATGCACCCGGTAAAGTTCTCCGGCCCCGCCTTCCGGGAGGGCATCGAGCAGCACCGGGTCGAGGCTACTGAGCTGCGCGTGTACTCGGTTGCCAAGACCGTGGTGGACTGTTTCAAGTTCCGGAACAAGGTCGGCTTGGACGTGGCGCTGGAGGCGCTGCGCGAGGGTTGGCGCGAGCGGCGGTTCGTGATGGATGATATCACGCGGCTGGCCCGTCTGCTCCGCGTAGCGAACGTCATGCAGCCATACATCGAGTCGCTGGTGTGAAGCGTCCCGCTCCGACTGCCTTCGCCAGTTCAGTTCGAGATCGTCTGAAGGTAATTGCCGACCGTCGGCGCGAGGACTTCCAGGATGTGCTGCTGCGCTTCGGGGTCGAGCGGCTGCTGTATCGTCTCTGCCGTTCGGAGTGGCGGGACCGGTTTGTGTTGAAGGGGGCGATGCTCTTCGCCGTCTGGGCCGAGCGGCCGCATAGGGCTACGCGAGACGTGGACCTCTTGGGGTTCGGAGAAGTGACGGTTGCGGCGATGGAGCGCATCTTCCGTTCGCTCTGCTCAATGGAAGTCGAGCCGGATGGTTTGGTCTTTCGCGCCGCCACGGTCGCCGGAGAGCGTATTCGCGTCGGCCGCGGGTACGAGGGAGTTCGCATTACCCTGCGCGCCGAGCTCGCGCGAGCGGTGATTCCGCTTTAGGTCGACATCGGGGCCGGCGACCGCGTCGTGCCTCCGCCGGAGCTCGTTGCACTGCCTACACTTCTGACCATGACGGCCCCGCGACTCCGGGTCTACTCGCGTTACAGCGTCGTCGCCGAGAAACTCGAGGCACTCGTCGAGAAGGGGCTGGCCACGAGCAGAATGAAGGACCTTGTCGACATTCTGTTCCTGAGCCGCACGCACGGATTCGATGGCCCGACTCTCGTTCGCGCGATTGCATCGACATTCGACCGTCGCAAAACGCCCTTTCCTGCGGGAATACCCGAGGCCCTCGGGGACGCGTTCGTCTCGTCGTCGGCAAAGGATGCCCAGTGGCGGGCGTTCGTGCGCAGGAGCCGTCTGGTTGACGGCGTATCCGGGCTGGACGACGTTGTCCCGGTGCTGCGCGATTTCCTGCTGCCACCACTTGCTGCGGCGCGCGACGGCGCGCGCTTCGCACCGCAGTGGATACCGGGCAAGGGCTGGCGGGTGCGCGGGACAACCAGCGGCTGACGGAACAGCAGTCGATACGCCGATGGTCAGGACAGGGCCAAGCCAAACACCTGCTCGTGGATCGGGACCAGCACTTCCGGCCCGCGGCCGGAGCGGGACGACCGACGGCTCACAGCAAACGGCCATTGGCGGACGGGGATGACGGCTGGCAGCCTACAGCCAGCAGCTCACAGCCGACAGCAGACAGCAGACTGTCATGGCAGGACGGGAACGGGCCTGGGCGCGGAATCTACAGCCAGCACAAGCACAAGCTGAAGCGCAAGCCGCAGACGGCATTTCGTTCTGATAGGCAACTCCTGGCACGCGGGACGCGGGCAGATTTCGGGCCAAAAGCAGCAAAAAGAACTGAAGGCTTAGTGATTCTCCCCGGGAGGGCGTAACCTGGTCACTATCAGTCGGTTAAGCCCTGTTTGGTCGCGGAAAGTCTGCATATAGGGGTCGCCTGGGGGCTAGCCTTTGAAGAAGGAATAGGTTAAGGTTAAGGCTAAGGTTAAGAAGCAGGTTTGAAGGGAGCTTTTGGACGAGCTTTGACGCGAGCTTTCGACCGAGCTTTGCGGCGAGCGATGAAAGAAGCGATGCGCTGAGCTTTGAGGCGAGCGATGCGCGATGTGATGTGACGAGCTTTGAACTGAGCAATGGAAGATGCTATGAAGTAAGCTCTTGAGTATGCATTCTGCGATGCTTTCCGGCGAGCCCTGAGACGAGCTTTCCAACGTGCTTTCAGATGAGGTTTGCAGCGATGATTCAGCGCAGCGACAAAGAGAGGGACGATGCAGCGGAGCGGTCGAAGTCAGAAGTCAGATGCCAGAGGTCAGAGTGCAGAAGTCGGAATTGACAGGCAGGCAGGCCTGTCTTACATTGTATTACATATGAAATCAAGCACGCTCACCATCCGGCTGGACCCGGACCTCGACCGGCTGCTGACCAAGGCAAGCCGCCGGTCCGGCCGGAACCGCAGTCAGGTCGCCCGGGAAGCCCTGCGCCGTCAGCTTCGCATCAGCCAGTTCGAGCGGCTGCGTCAGCGGGTGATGCCTTTTGCCGAGGCCCGCGGCTACCTGACTGATGAAGACGTGTTTGCCGACGTTTCGTGAGGGTCTTCCTCGATACTAATGTACTGGTCGCCGCCGTGGCGACGCGCGGCCTGTGCGCCGACGTCTTTCGCGCCGTCCTGGCCTCGCACGAGCTGGTCGTCTCGCAACAGGTGTTGGACGAGGTCAGGCGCGTCCTCCGATTGAAGCTGGGAGTCAGGCCGGGCCCGGTTGCCGACTTCATCCGGCTGCTCGAGCAGGAGGCCGAGGTCGCCTCGCCTGCCCGGCTTCCCGAAATCGAACTGAATGACCGTGACGACCTGCCGATACTTGGGGCGGCGATTGCGGTCCGGGCAGAGGTGTTCGTCACGGGCGACCGGGAGCTGGTGGAGCTGGTGACGGTCGAGGGCATGCGGATCGTGTCGCCCCGTCAGTTCTGGGAGGGGCTGAAGTCAGGGCGACCACGCGGCGGCAGAGGCTGACGGCCGGCAGTTAGCGACGTCCGGGCGCGGGACGATCGTGGTCATGTCCCGCCTTGTTGTGCTCCTCACCCCAACCCTCTCCTCATGGAGGAGAGGGAGAGCGGAGCGAAGGTGAGGAGGACTAAGTTCTGCGCGTCGCGTTGGTCCGGAAGCGCTTGAACCGATGCCCGGGGAGGGTATACTCGCAGTGTCGGAGTCAGAACTCCGAAGCCCAAATCCCGAACACCGAGTCAAACTGTACTGGAAGCGACTGAACGGAAGAGTATCCGCAGGTTGCACAGATTACGCAGATTGAGTGGCGTCGGACCGGAGATTGGCGAGTCATGCAGACGACGCGGATGAAGTGACGGTAAGAGGTCAAGGTCAAGGCAGAGGAGTAAGTGCAGATGACGCAGATTCCGGCCCGAACCCCGGAACCCTTGAACCCAGGGACCCCGTACGAAATGCATCCGCAGATTACGCAGATTACACAGATTTCACGGAACTTGGTACCGTAAGAGGAGTAACTTTGGCAGAGCAGCACAGCGTGTTTCCGAATCAGGCCTCAGAGTTCGTCGCCCTGACCCACTATTGCCGGTGGCGTGAGGAGGACGGACGACGCGAGACGTGGGATGAGGTCGTGGACCGCGTCGTTTCGTTCCTGCGCGACCATACGCCGGGTCGCGAAAACGTGCCGACCCGGGTCTGGGAACGGATACGGGACGGGCTCGCGACGTTCAGCGTGATGCCGTCGATGCGGCTGGTGGCGACCGCGGGCCCGGTCGTGCTCAAGGACAATAGCTGCATCTACAATTGCGCCTACTTCCCGATTCGGGACCTGCGATGCTTCTCCGAGTTGATGTTCCTCTTGATGTGCGGTTCGGGCGTCGGGTTCTCGGTGGAGCGGGAGTTCGTGAACCAGCTCCCGGTGGTGGCGCAGCCGGGCGTGGACAGCCGCGACGATTACGTTATCGAGGATTCACGCGAGGGCTGGGCCAAGGCGTTCCTTTTCGCCCTCGAAACATGGTTCGCGGGCGAGTCGGTGCACTTCGACTTTTCCCACATCCGCCCGTATGGCGCGCGGCTGAAGCAGATGGGCGGCAGGGCGTCCGGCTCCGAATCGCTCGTGCGGCTGTTCGCCGACGTCGAGGCAATCGTGCGCCATGCCGCAGGCCGTCGTCTGACGTCGCTGGAGTGCCACGACATCTGCTGCCTCGTCGCCGAGAAGATAGTCATGGGCGGCAAGCGGCGTTCGGCCATGATTTCGTTCTCGGATATCGATGACGAGGAGATGCGCCACGCCAAGGATTTCTCGCGCGGCCCGGTCCCGTCCTACCGGTTCATCGCCAACAACAGCGTCGCCTATACGAAGAAGCCGGACCCGATCGTGTTCATGAACGAGTGGGCCGCGATGGCCGCCTCGGGCTCGGGCGAGCGCGGTATGCTGAATGTCGGCGCAGTGCCGGTGGCCTGTTCGACGACCCGCAAGTACCGCGGCGACGAGCGGACCAATCCCTGCGGTGAGATCATCCTGCGGCCGCACCAGTTCTGCAACCTGTCCGAGGTGGTGCTGCGGCCGGATGACGACATCGGCATGCTGGTCGACAAGGTGAAGACCGCGGCATGGTTGGGAGTAATCCAAGGAACCTTCACTTTCTTCCCCTTCCTGCGCAAGGAGTGGACGGAGAACTGCAACGAGGAACGGCTGGCAGGTGTTTCGCTGACCGGGCAGATGGACCATCCCTCGCTCCTGACCGAGAAGGTGCTCGAGCAGTTGAAGACCGTGGTCGAGCGCACGGTCGAGGAAGCCGCCCGCTGCCTCGGGGTGTCGGCGGCCACCGCCTATACTTGCGTCAAGCCATCGGGCACGGTATCGCAACTGGTCGACTCCGCCAGCGGACTGCACCCGCGGTGGAGCCGCTTCTACCTGCGCCGGTACCGGATTGCGGCCAACGACCCGGTACTTGCTTTGCTCCGCGCCCAAGGGCTGCCGTGGGAGCCGGAAACCGGACAGACGCGCGACAACTTCACGACTGCAGTGGTCACCTTCCCGGTCCAGGCGCCCGCGACCGCGGTCTTCCGCGACCAGATGGACGCGCTGAAGCAGCTCGACTGGTACCGGAAGGTGCAGCAGCACTGGTGCACGCACAACGCCTCCTGCACGGTGTACGTGAAGCCGGACGAGTGGCTGAAGGTCGCGAACTACGTGTACGAGCACTGGGACGAGATCGTCGGCGTCACGTTCTACCCCTACACCGACGCTGAGTACGAGCTTGCGCCGTTCGAGGAGATAGACGAGGCGACGTACCGCGACCGCGCGGCGAAGTTCCCGAAGCTCGACTTCTCGCAGTTGGGCAAGTTCGAGGCGATGACCGGCGACACGACCACCGTGGACGTCGAGCCGGCCTGCTTCGCCGGCCGCTGCGAGATCCTGTAGTGCGGACAGGGGGCGGATAGACCAGAATTCAGAGACCAGAAACCAGAGTGCAGAATTGGCGGACAGTGAGTCTTGCCACCAAGACACCAAGGCACGAAGAGTAGGGAGCAGAATCCAAGCGTTGGGACACATCCGCGACGCGTCCCCTACAAGACTGTCCCTGTCTTCCAGAAACCCGAAGCTCGAAACACGAATGACGATTGAAGCTCGAAGGATAGAATGGGGACTGTACCGCTCCAAGTCCGACGCTGGCACTCAGTGGGACTGTCCCTGCCTCCCCTCGCGTTCGCAGTCGACACGCCATCTCTGTTGTCGGGCTGAGCTGCAGCTCCATAATAAGGTCGGTCCTCAGGCCGAGGCGAGCACGAGGTTGAGACGGAGGTCCAGCCGGGGAATCGGCTTCCTGCAGCGGCCGCAGGCGAAGTGCTTGACACGAGAGCATTCTTGAGTAAGAGTTGCTGCCATGAGTAAGATCACTTTCGGCGTTCCGAGGTCGGGTTTCGGTTCCGGTGCCCGCGGTGCGGCCCTTCTTCTTCTGTTCCTTTTGCTCGCTGCTTCAGCCGGCGGCCAGCAGTTGGACACGATTTTCTTCGACAAGTTCCCGCCCGGCGACACTGGATGGGATCTGCTGAACGACTCCCTCACAGTCATGCAGCTTGTCGATGGCGGCCTCGTGATCGACCAGCAACTTAATAAGGCGGCTGCTTCGTGGGCTCCGACGCTGCTTGAGCCGCAGCGTGATTTCGTCATCGAGTGCGTGCTGGAGAACACCGGGGGGAGCGAAGACGCGATGTTCGGCCTCGTGTGGGGCTTGAAGGACGCCGACAACTCGTGGTACTTTCTCATATCAGGCCAGGGCAATTATCTCGTGGCCAAGTCTTCGCCCGACTCGCTCTTGAAGCTCGCCCGGGGAACCTCCGAGGGCGTCGCCAAGGGTGGCGCGAAGAACCGGTTGACGGTGAGTCGCCACGCCGATTCGGTAACCTGCTCCGTCAACGGTGCGGCCGTCGCCACTGTTCCCTTCGATTCGGTCTTCGGCACCGGGGTCGGGCCGATGGTCGTGGATTCGGCGCGGGTGATCGTGCGTGAGGTCGGAGTCTTTCAGCCGGCAATCCCGGCCCCGCCGGTTCCGTCGGACTGGATGACCATCATGCACGAGGACTTCGGGACGAATGCGCGGGGATGGTCCGAGCGCGACAACGACTCGGTCTACCTGTCGCTCCGTGACGGCCGGTACATCTTTGAGCTCAAAGTGCCGAGCATATCCTGGAACACGCACGCCGAGGCGGACATCAACTCAGCCTACGATTTCGACATCAGCGCGGTCATCGACAAGGTCGGCGGCGTGGACAATAACGGCTACGGGATTGCCTGGGGTCATGATTCGGAGGGGAACGGCTTCAAGTTCCTCGTTTCCGGCGACGGCCATTACAAGGTGGCGGGCCCGGACACGACGTTCATGAAGTGGACGGCGAGCCCGTTCATTCACAGGGGCAACGCCCGGAACAAGCTGAGCATTCGTCGCACCGGCGAGACGATCAGCTTCTATGTAAATGACCGGTTTCTGAACCGTATGCCGTTTTTGCCGTTTGTCGGGCAGGGGCTCGGATTCGACCTCGACAGCAATATCCGCATCGAGGCGACGAGCCTTATCGTGAAGCAACCGCTCCATCGGATCGGCCGGGTTCATCAGTAGCCGTCGCGCCCGGCGGCGGCTCTAGTACGGAAGTTGCGGGTGAATAGCACCTATGTCTAACAAGACCATATATCTGAACGACCGGCTGTACGAATACCTGCTGGGTGCTTCGCTGAGAGAACCGGCGGTACTCCGTGAGTTACGCGAGGAGACGCGGCCGATGCCCGAGGCCGACTGCCAGATTTCTCCTGAGCAAGGGCAGCTCATGGGACTACTGCTGCGGGTGATGGGCGCGAAGCGGGTGCTCGAGGTCGGGACCTTCACCGGCTACAGCTCGACCGCCATGGCGCTTGCCCTGCCCGAGGACGGAAAGGTCGTCACCTGTGACCGGAGCGAGGAATGGACCGCTATTGCGCGACGGTACTGGAAGAAGGCGGGTGTGGAGCGGCGCATCGAGTTGCGGCTCGGCGAGGCGGAGGAGACGCTGAAGCAGCTCGCCAAGGAACTCGGGCGCGACAGTTTCGACTTTGCCTTCATCGACGCCGACAAGACCAAGGACGGCATCTACTTTGAGCAATGCCTCGGGCTGGTACGGACCGGAGGCCTCATCGCCATCGACAATACCTTGTGGAGCGGGAGGGTGGCGGACCGAGCGAAGCGGGACGCGGATACGAGGGCTATCCGCGCATTCAACGCCGAGCGGGTGAAGGACGAGCGGATTGACCTGAGCCTGGTCCCGATTGCCGACGGCCTGACCCTCTGCCGGAAACGCTAGAAGGCGATAACAGACAATTGAGAAGTCAGAATCCGGAAACCAGAATTCAGAATCACTGAATCAGACTGGTCAACCACGGATGGACACAGATGCACACTAGTGCCGGTTCAGGATTTCTGACATCTAGCCTCTGACATCTGACTTCGGCCGGATAACTCCTCTGGTTACACTTTACTTGTAGCCGCCCGCGTCTAGACTGACCGCCGACCACGAGATGAAAGCCAGCAGTCAGAATCGGTCCGTTGCCGCACTCGCCGCGGGCGCGGCGATTGTCAGCTTCACCGGGCCAATAGTGCGGGTGCTGGCGGTAGCGCCGACTGTCACGGCCTTCTACCGAATGGTCTTCGGCGGCGCGATTCTGCTCATCATCGTTCTCTTCGCGCGTGAGCGACTAAGGCTGGACCGTGCCTCAATCCTGCTTGCTGCGGCCGCGGCGCTGTCTTTCGCATTTGATATGACCATGTGGAACCGGAGCATTCGCCTCGTTGGTCCAGGTCTTGCGACCATTCTCGTAGGCTGCCAGGTGTTTCCGATGGCAGGGATTGGGCTTGCCTTCTACAAGGAGAAGCTGACGTGGCGGTTGGCTCTGTCGGTGCCGTTGGCAATTTTCGGCCTAGCGATGATAGTCGGCGTTGACTGGCGACTCGGCAGCGCCGGATTTCGCCATGGTGTCTTGTTCGGACTCGGCAGCGCCTGCTGCTACACCGGCTACCTGGTCGCCTTGCGTCGGCTACAGCATGGAGCCGGCTTGGGCGGGCGGGTGGCGAACATGGCGACCGTGTCGGTCTGCTGTGCCGCATTCCTTGGCATCATCGCGTTTGTCCAGCGAGAGAGGTTTGCGATACCGAACGCGCCGAGCCTCGGCCTGCTCGTGTCATTGGGCGTCATCGGGCAGGTCCTCGCCTGGGTGCTGATGTCCGGCGGGCTGCCGCGAGTGCGCCGCTCGCTTGCGGGCCTCACCTTGCTTCTGCAACCGGTGCTTGCATCGATCTGGGACGTGCTCTTCTTCAAGCATCCCGTGACCATCCTGCAAGGCGCGGGAGCAGTTGTGACGCTGGGCGCCATCTATCTTGGAACCATCGCCGGTCCGGGCGAGGTCGAGTAGTTTCCGGGAGTCCGGACGAAGTCAGAAGTCAGAATACAGAAGGCAGAATGTCGACGAAAATCGGGGACAGTCCCTCGGAGCGGCTGCGTCGGACGTGCCCGGGGCACCGTAGGAACGAGCGCCGCGGTACAGTCCCCGTTTTCGTCAGAGCCAAAAGCCAAAACTGCCGGAGGGAGCGAGGCCTAGCTGACAGTCAGTTCGCCGGCGAGATCCTTGCTGAGAAGTCGCCGTACATCGGTTGGCGTGAGATTCTTGTCGCCGAGCAGGACCATGAGTTTCACCAGCGCGGTCTCGGGCGTAATATCACGGCCGGACACGACTCCGGCCTCAAGCAGGCGGGTGCTTGCTTCGTAGCGTTCCAGTTCCACGCGTCCGCCGCCACACTGAGTGACAGCAATCGCCACGACCCCGCGCTTCACTGCGGCCGCAATCGGGTCAAGCACACGCGCATCGGACGGGACCGTGCCCGCACCATAGGTCATGAGGACCACACCCTTGAGCTTCGGGTCAGAGAGCACGTCCTGCAGAATCGACGCTTCCTGGATGCCGGGGAAGAAGATGACCGAGGCGACGTTGGGCTCGATGTGGCTGCGCAGGTGAAGGTGCGAGCCAGGCGTCCGCAGGACACGTCGGTCGACCACAATGCTCTCGCCGGCCGCGGCCAGCGGCGGGTAGTTGGGCGACTGGAACGCTTCGAATCCGGACGACGTCACTTTGCGGCTGCGGTTGCCGCGAAGCAGCGCCTCGTGGAAGAAGATCGAGACCTCGGGCACGGCCGGAAGGCCGGAGTGTCTCGGGTTGGCGATGAGCAGCGAGGTCAGGAGGTTCTGCAGCGCGTCATTGCGGACGTTGGCGAGGTGCGGGCGCTGGGCCCCGGTCAGGACGACCGGCTTGGCCAGACCTTCGAGCATGAGGCTGAGCGCCGAGGCAGTGTAGACCATGGTGTCGGTGCCGTGGAGCACGACGAAGCCTTCATAACGGTCGTAGCTTTCTTCGATGACGCGCGCCAACTCGACCCAGTAGTCGGGGCCGATGTTGCACGAGTCGAGCGGCTCGAGGCTCGCACCGTCGACGTTGAACCCGATGTAGCGCGGGTTGGTGCTGCCGTCCGCGAGTTGCGGGGAGAGCGACGAGGTACGGCGGCGGAACTCGGCCCAGTCCACGACCACGAGCGGGCTTTTCGGGTCTTGCGGGTCGCGGGGCATCGAGCCGATGGTGCCGCCGGTGTAGACGACAAGCACGCCCGAGCCGCGGTTACCTGGGTCATAGCTATGCTGCGCTGCGGCGGTCATCGGGCAGAATCTAGCCGCGATATCACGCGAGTCAAACGCGCGTTATCGGGCACTCGGCCAAAGCCGGAAGTCAGAAGACAGACCGCAGAAGGCAGAAATCACTGAACGGCCGACGATGCGCATCTATGTCCATCGGTGTTCATCCGCGGTTGGTACCTTCCGCACGGCGCGGCTTGACGAGGGGCCGTTCGCACCCGACAATCATCTTGAAATGGTCCGCCTGCGCGTTGTAGCTCTCGTCATTGCTCTGGCCGCGCTGGCTCAGGCCGATGACTCCCTGCGCGTGCTCTTCATCGGCAACAGCCTCACCTACGTGAACGACCTTCCCGGGCTCTTTGCGGGACTGTCCGAGGCAGGCGGCAAGCCGGTGCGGACCGATGCCAGCACATTCGGCGGCTACTCGCTTGAGGACCACACGAAGACGCAGGCAACGCTCGACAAGATTGCGCAGGACTCGTGGTCCTTCGTCGTGTTGCAGGAGCAGAGCATCATTCCGACAATCCCCTACTGGCGATACAACAGCATGTACCCGGCTTCCCGCCGGCTCGACTCGCTCATCAAGCTCCAGGGCGCGAAGACCGCCTTCTATATGACGTGGGGCTACAAGTACGGCGGTCAGCATAACTACGGTGATTCCTTGAGTCCTGACTTCCAAGACTACTTCGAGATGCAGGAGAGCCTGCGGGTTGCGTACGAGGGGATTGCGAAGGAACTGTCGTCCACCTTGGTGCCGGTCGGAATGGCGTTCGCCCGGGCGCGTCACACCGACTCGCTCGTCGACTTGTGGCAGGTTGACTCCTGTCACCCAATGCTCGAGGGCACCTACCTCGGGGCGTGCGTGTTCTACGCGGTACTGTATGAGTCGAACCCGGTTGGCCTGCAGTTCTACGGAGGTCTGGATTCAGCGACGGCGCGGTTCTGCCAGGAGATGGCGTGGCAAACCGTGTCGGGCATAGCTGACGCGCCGGGGGCCGCGCGACAGCGGGTCGGGTCAGGTGCGTTCGCGCTGCAATCTCTGCCCGCAGGGATGACCGTGTACAACCAGGCGGGAGCGAACGTCACGGCGAGGGCTACAGCTCTGCCGCGCGGGGTCTACTTCCTGCGAGAAGGGCATCAAGACGCAAGCCACAAGCCGCAAGCCGTTCGCAAGGTCGTCGTTGTCCGCTAGTGTCGAAGTGAACGACAGCCGATTGTCCTATTGGGAGAGGAGCAAGGAATGGCAGATCACAAAGTAAAGGGACTGGCGTTCGCATCGGTGTATGTTGATGACTTCGATAAGGCGTATGAGTTCTACGCCGGCGTGCTGGGTCTGGAGAAGGAGTATGACATGGGCAGCGCAGCGTGCTTCTTCAAGCTTCCCGACAGCACTGGGCTGTACCTGCAGGGGAAGAACAAGACCGCGATCTACGCCGGAGACACAATGCGGACAGCGCTTGTCTTCTCGGTCGATTCAGCCAACGCAACGCATAAGCGACTCAAGGCCGCCGGCGTCCGGTTCATCCAAGAGGAACCGATGCACATGGGCGGCGAGCAGTACTGGTTCCAGTTCTATGACCCGGCTGGCAATATCCTCGAAGCCCTCGGCGGCAAGTAGATGAACCGAAAGGAATCGAGGGTTCCAGGATTCGAGGGGTCGAGTGTCGGCACTAGAATCCTAGAATCCTTGACCCTTGGACTCCTTTGGTGACATGGCGATGGACACGGGGCAAACGGTCATCATCAACCGAGCGCCGGTATTGGCGTTGTGGGCCACGGTTGTAGCCGAGCGGCTGGGGTTCAGCCGCGACGAGGCGCTGTCGCTGGGCAAGGCGGTCACCGGCCTGAACGCACAGAGCAAGGGGCAACGGCTGGGCATATACACGAGGAGTGAGGAAGGAGGCGGGAGGAGAGAGGAAAGAAGGAAACGCCTGGAGGAGCAGACGGGCGGCAAGCTGGACGCGGTGGAGTTGATGGGACGCGAGATTCCGGTAGTCAGGACTCCGGAAGGGATACGGGCGGTGAATAAGGACAAACCGGTGTTACCAGAGAGCACTCAGGTGTATCTCGAATCCAAGTTCGGTGAGCACCTCGCTGCCGTCCGTGCGGCGATGGAAGATTTGGCCCGGTCATTCGAACCGGACGTTCTGGCGGCGCGGGCATTTGCATTGTACGCGCAGTTTCGGCCCGAGATTCCCGAAGGCGTGAAAGGCTGGGGAGCGAAGGGGAGGCTTGATACTGACCTCATCCGGTCGCTTGGCGGCGCCGCGAAATGACTCCGACAGGCAAGCCGGGTTCCTTCGGGTTCGTCGTGCATCCGCCGACGTTGAGACACGTGCGCAAGGCCATGCCCGCGATGCGCTACCTCCCTGAAGGTCTGGTCTTGTCCCTCATCAAATACCAGAAGCCCTATCTCATTTCTCGCGTGCGCCGGATCAGCTCCCTTCTCGGACACGAAATTCAGGGCTTCTTCGTCGTCTGTCCGCTGCTGCCGACGCAGATGCTCAGCCTTGAGACCGGGCCCGTCATAGACCGCATCGTCGCCGCCGGCAGAATCGCCGAGCGGCTGGGGGCGAAGATTCTGGGTCTCGGCGGGTACACGTCAATCGTCGGTGACAAGGGACATACCGTCGCGTCACGTCTCAGCCTGGCCGTGACCAGCGGCAGCGCGATGACCGCCTGGTCCTCGGTCGAGGCGATTCGGCGGCTGGCCAAGCAGCGCGGCGTGGATCTGTCTAAGTCGACACTTGCCGTCATCGGTGCGTCCGGCTCCATCGGGACGCTTTGCACGACGGTGCTGGCGCCCGCGGTCAAAAGGGTGCTCATCAATGCCAGGCACCAGGAGAAGCTGGAACGGCTGCGCTCCGACATCGCGAAGTCCTGCGCGACCGAGGTGGGCGTGGAGATGGACGCACACAGGGCGGTAGCGGCCGCCGACCTTGTCATCACTACGACCAGCGCTCCGGATGCATTGTTCTCGGCCGATGAACTGAGGTCGGGGAGCATTGTTGCCGATGTGTCGGTGCCCAAGAACATCTCAAAGGTAGAGCATCAGCGGAGTGATGTGACCGTGGTGGATGGCGGCCGCGTGAAACTGCCAGGCAAACCCGAGTTCAGTGTCGACATCGGCCTCTCGCGGGGCGTAGTATATGCCTGCATGGCCGAGACCATGGCGCTGGCGCTCGAAGGCAGGTTCGAGAACTTCTCCCTCGGCGACAACATCAGCCCGGTCAAGGTCGAGGAAATAGGACAAATCGGGCGGAAGCACGGGTTTGACGTGTGGCTCGGCGAAAGCGCCGCGGAGATTGAAGAAGAGGAGCGATGACGATAGAGGGAGGTGCCTGATGACTGCCAGCCTGCTGAGTCTCGTCCAGTCGATGGTCACGCCGGTGGTGATGATATCGGCATGCGGATTGTTGCTGCTTTCAGTCTCGAACAAACTCGGCCGCATCGTCGACCGGACCCGCGAACTGAACTCCGAGGACCGGGGTCTTTCGAATGACATCGACACGGTCCGGCGTCTCTCCATCCGGAACCAGATTGACCTCCTGCTCAGGCGCGCCCTGCTGCTCCGCAACGCCTGCGGGCTTCTGTACCTTGCGGTCGCGGTCTTCGCCCTAACGTCGCTCTGCGTAGGCCTGTCCAGCGTGGCGCGGGGGTTCGAGGTCCTGATGCTCGTGCTCTTCGTCATCGGGCTAGCGACCGTTGTCTGGGCCGGAATTCTCGCCTACCTCGAAATCCGCCTGTCTCACCAGGCAATCACCGAGGAGATAAAGGAGCTGAGGCTGCACGGCTAGCGGATGTTGTTCACCCCCTCCCTCTACTCGCAGGGCGGAGGGCGGACGGAGCCGGCGTGAGGGGCAATACCCGTGACGATCGACCACCTGTCGCTGCATTGACCTAGACTATGAGCATGTCTATAATTCCAGTCACGGCATGACGTCCCCCATCTTCGGTATTTCAGGGCTCCGCGGAATCGTCGGAGACAGCCTCCTTCCCGAGACCGTAGCCCGCTACGCTGCCGCCTTCGGCACGTTTGTCGGCCATGGCACGGTCGCGCTCGGCCGCGACTGCCGTGCTTCGGGCGAGATGATGTACACGGCGGCAACTGCCGGTCTGGTGTCGGTCGGCTGCGAGGTCATGCAGCTTGACATCTGCCCGACGCCGACAGTCGTCTACGTCACCCGGCGCGGCACCGTCGCCGGTGCGGTCATGCTCACTGCCAGCCACAATCCCGAGCAGTGGAACGGCATGAAATTTGTCAGCCGCGAAGGGCAGTTCCTGTCTCCGGACGAGGTGGCCGCATTCCGCAAGCTCGTCAAAGGCAAGGGCGCGAAGTATGCGGACTGGGACGCACTGCGGCCGGTCAAGAAGAACCCGAACGCAATCTACGCCCACATCAACTCGATACTCTCGAACGAGCTGTTCCGCGGGATCCGGCCGGCGTTGATCGAGCGGAAGCTGAAGGTCGGCGTGGACGCGGTGAACGGCGCGGCCTCGGTCGCTGCCTGCCAACTGGTCGAGGCGCTCGGCGCCGAACCGGTCCGGCTCTTTTGCAGCATCGAACCGATGAAGCAGGGCGCGTTGTTCCCGCGCAAGCCCGAGCCCGAGGCGCAGAATCTCGGCGACCTCTGCAACATGGTGCGCGAGCGGAAGCTCGACCTCGGGATTGCCTTCGATCCGGACGGCGACCGCTTTAGTTGCGTCGACGAAACCGGCGTCCCGCTCGGCGAAGAGGCGACCATCTGCCTTGCCTGCAAGTACGTGCTGCCCCGGCGAAAAGGGCTGGTGGTGGTCAATCTGTCAACGACCCGAGCGGTTGATGATGTCTGCACCGAGTTGGGCGTCGTGGTCGAGCGCGTTCCGGTGGGCGAGGCGAACGTGGCTGACCGGATGGAGAAGGTTCAAGCGGTGCTGGGTGGCGAAGGCAACGGCGGAGTGATCCTGCCGGACCTGAACTTCACCCGCGATGGACTTGTGGCCGCGGCCACGGTAATCGGGCTCGTGAGCCAGGGGCGTGAACCGCTCTCGGCCATCGGAGCAACCCTGCCCAAGTACCAGATGGTCAAGACCTCAATGAGTCTGAGCCGTGAGCAATTCACCGAGCGCAGTGAGAAGCTGGCCAAGGCGTTCGAGGGCGCGGCGGTTGACCGGCAGGACGGCCTGAAGTTCAGCATTGAGGATTCCTGGGTGCACGTCCGGCCGTCGAACACCGAGCCGATTGTGCGAATCATCGCCGAGGCGAAGACGGACGTGCAGGCAAAAGCGGTCGTCGAGAAGATCCGCCAGGCCCTGAGCGCCAACGGGAAAGAACCAGAGAAGAAATGAACCAGGCAAACCAGAATTCAGAATCCAGAGTCCTGAGTGCAGGGTTTTCGGACACTCTGAATTCTGTTTTCTGGTTTCTGAGTTCTGAATTGTCCGGAGCTCGCTAGTATGTGTGGTATCGTTGGCTACATCGGGCCGCGTAACCTGACCAACGTCATCATGGTCGGGCTCGAGCGGCTCGAGTACCGTGGCTACGATTCCTGTGGAATCGCCGCGGTTGACGGTGGCCTGACGCTAAGGAAGACCGCGGGCCGGCTGCAGAAGCTCAAGGAGATACTCGCGAGCAACCCGGTGACTGGCAACCTCGGGGTAGGTCACACGCGCTGGGCCACCCATGGCAAGGTCACTGACGAGAACGCCCACCCGTTTACGGGCTGTTACGGCCGCATGGCGGTGGTGCACAACGGCATCATCGAGAACTACCGTGAACTGCGCCAGCGGCTGGTCGCGGCCGGGCATAAGTTCGTATCTGGCACCGACTCCGAGACCATCATCCACCTGATCGAGTCCCACCACGAGAAGGACCTTGTTGCTGCAGTGCGCAAGACCGCGGCCGAACTCGTGGGGTCGTACGCTGTCGTCGTCATTTCGGCCGACGAGCCGGACCGGATGGTGGTGCTGAAAGCGGGCAGTCCGTTGGTCATCGGCCAGGGCGAGGGTGAATACGTGGTCGCGTCCGATGCGCAGGCGCTGGTCGGCATCGCCCGGCGGATGATCGCCATGCAGGACGGCGACCTCGCAGTCATAAAACGCGATTCGCTCGAGCTGACCAACCCGGTCGGCAGGCGCGTCCAGCGCCAGTTCTCCGCCATCGACCTCAAAGCCAAGGCTCTCACCAAGGGCCGGTACCCGCACTTCATGCGCAAGGAGATTTACGAGCAGCCGAAGGTCATCAGCGATGGCATACAGCACCGTTTCCGGGACCGGCGCGTCATGCTCGACCCCGAGTTCCTGCTCTACCCGGACGAAGTGGAGAAGGTCGCGCGGGTCGTCATCCAGGCCTGCGGTACCTCGTACCACGCGGGTCTTATCGGCCGGTACTACTTCGAGAAGTTCTGCCGCATCCCGGTCTCGGTCGAAATCAGCTCCGAGCTCCGTACGTCCGAGTTCATCTACGAAGGCGACACCCTGATGATTCCCATCAGCCAGTCGGGGGAGACCGCGGATACGCTCGCCGCCCTGCGCGAGGCCTCTGCCCGCGATATCCATTCACTGGCGGTGCTCAACACGAAGCGTTCCTCCATCGACCGCGAGGCCGACTCGTCGGTCTACATCCACGCCGGTCCGGAAATCGGCGTCGCCTCGACCAAGGCGTACACCGCCGAGATACTCACGCTGCTCTCGCTTGCGCTCTATTTCGCCCGGGTGCGCAAGACAATGCCCGACGACAAGTTCGACGACATCGTCCACCACTGCCGCGAGCTGCCGGCGCAGATGCGGCAGGCGCTGGCCCTCGACGCGAAGGTCAAGGCGACCGCGGAGCGGCTCGCGCACGCCCACGATTTCCTCTTCCTCGGCCGCGGCATCAACTACCCGTCGGCGCTCGAGGGCGCGCTCAAACTCAAGGAAGTTGCCTACGTCCACGCGACCGGGCTGCCGGCCGGCGAGATGAAGCACGGGCCGATTGCCCTGATTTCCGAGAACACCCCGGTCATCGGCATCGCGCCGCACGACTCGGTTTACGACAAGATGCTCTCGAACCTGGCCGAGTCCAAGGCGCGCAAGGGACTCATAATCGCCGTCGGCAACGAAGACGACGAAGCGCTCGCGGAACTGGCCGATACGGTGTTCCCGGTCCCGGCCGCGCCCGAGTACCTGATGCCGTTGCTTGTGGCGATTCCACTCCAGCTCTTTGCCTACCACGCGGCGGTCATCCGTGGCTGCGACGTCGATAAGCCACGGAATCTCGCCAAGAGCGTCACAGTCGAATAAGTGAGGCAAAAGGCCTCACGCAATATGAAATACGCAAGAAGATCAGCAGTCGCAGCCGTGATGTTTCTGGTCGCCTTGAGCTGCCAGCGGGCCGACAATACGCGACCTGGCGTAGTCTCGACCTACCCGGCGAGCGGCACTTCCGGGGTCCCATCTAATACCCAAATCCGCATGGCCTTCTCCGAAGCAATGGATACGGCGTCGGTCAGGGCAGCCTTCAGCATGACACCGGCAGCCATGGGCAAGTTCGAATGGGCCGGCGACTCGGTGGTGTACTGGCAGCCGGATAATCTGCTCAGCGTCCAGACATCGTACTCTTTCAGCGTGGAGACCAGCGCTACCGACTTGGCCGGTAACCAGCTCAAGCCGAACGGTCCGTTCCAGTTCAACACCACTGACACGTCAGCCCCGCCAGCCATGGTCTACATGTTGGGCCGGTCGGCGATGGCCGGCTGGTTCAGCCACTGGGGCGGAAGTCCGTATACGCACGGCCGATTCACGCTGTACTACCACGCGGTCGATTCGCCGCCGGGCATCGTCACCAGCGCTCAGGCGATAATCGACAGCCTGGTGCTCTGCGACGAGCCGGTTCTCTTCTTCAAACTCTCCTACGAGGATTTCGCGGGCCGCGACTCCGTGACCGCGCAGCAGAACCTCGACCGCAACGTCGCCTATGTAGACTCGGTGTACACTGCGGCCCGCGGCCGCGGATTGAAGATGATTGTCGGCAATGCCCTGCCGCAGGTCGCGGTCGCCACCGACCAATGGCTCGTGTGGAACCATCGGCACTACAACCAGCGGCTTCTCGACCTCGCGGCGCAGCACCCCGATACTCTCCGCGTGTTCAACTTCTATTCGGTGCTGGCCGACAGCGCAGGCAACCTCAATCCGACGTACGCCACGAGCTCCTCCGATTCGCGCCCCAACGGCGCCGGGTACACCGCGCTCGACTCCGCCTACTTCCCTTTCCTGGAAGCGTACTATTAGGGGCCGGCGGTCGCACGACGCCGGACCGTTCATCGTACAATCTTCGACGACGTGGGCGATGGACGGGCGGTTCCCGGCGTTCAGGTCGGAACCCGCCACCGACCACCAGTCGCCGCTTTAGCGCTGCGACGGCGTCGTTTCTTGACCGACGACGCTATCCGAGTTAGAGTGGCGCGTGAAGCTGGTACTGCAGAATGTGTTGGTCCGGCGCAGCCTCTCCAGGGCGCGAGGCGCTGAGGTCAGACTCATTCTCTCTTTTTCCCGTTCAATGGATGCGGAGGTCCGCGCGACGCCATGAAGGAAGACCAGGCTAGGGTGCAGAAGGGACGCAACGCGATTCCGTTCCATCCGGTTCTGTTCGCCGTCGCACCGATTCTCTTCGTCTACGCCCACAACGGCGCCAGGTTCCCGGTCGACCCCGGCGAGATGCTCGTACCGATACTGCTGTCCCTCGCGGTGACCGCCGTTCTCTGGGCAATTCTGGGATTCCTGCTCCGCAGCGCGGCGCGGGCGGCGTTGCTCGTCACGTGCTTCCTGGTGCTCTTCTTCTCGTATGGGCACGTCGCCGGGGCGTACGAGCCCTCGGTCTACGCGAGCGGAGGGTTGCTCCTGTGCTGGGCGGCGCTGCTGGGCGTCGGAACGTGGCTGGTTGTGCAGCGTCCGAAGCGAAGGGCGCGTCGTTCATTGTTCGGGTTTACGGTCGTGCTGAACTCCGTCGCAGTCGGCATCCTCGCGGTCAATCTCCTGACCGGCGCACGGGCATTCGCCAACCGGCCGCCGCCCCCGGAGCGCGCGGCCGGGCGAGTCGAGGTCGCGCCCGGCGTGGACTACCCCGACATTTACTACATCATTACTGATTCCTACCTCCGGTCCGACGTTCTGAAGTCGCGCTACCAGGCCGACAACAGCAAGTTCCTTGCTGAACTCAGACGTCTTGGATTCTTCGTCGCTGATCGGGCGCATTCGAACTATGCTTCGACCTATCCATCGCTGGCCTCGTCGCTCAATTTCACCTACCTGGACAGCACGGCCAGGGCAGCTGGAACGGAATCCGACAATGCCGGTCCGCTAATCCGGATGATCCAAGGCAACCGTCTGGTCGACTTTCTACGGAGGCGAGGCTACACGATTGTGTCGTTTGCGTCGGGTTTCACCGGTACCGACCTGGCCGGTGCCGATATTCACCTCGCTCCCCGCTGGTCGTTGACTGAGTTTCAGGGCATTCTCGTGAACACGACGCTGCTTCGGGATGTGCTCATCCTGATGCACGAGTCGCCGGTCGTCCGGCACCGGGACCGACTGCTCTATACGCTGAAGAACCTGCCGAACGCCGGTCTCGTCCGGCATCCCGTATTTGTCTTCGCCCACATCCTCTCGCCGCACCGCCCGTTCGTCTTCCCGGTTTCGGTTGTGAAGCTGGGAATGACGGTTCACGCTCTCGGCTACGCAAGCCAGGTGGCGCATATCAGCGGCTATCTCGTCGGTGTCGTCCATCAGATTCTCGCCCAATCACCACGACCGCCGGTTATCATAATCCAGGGCGACCACGGGCTGAAGGAGCCGATCAACTGGCGCGACTCCGCGTTTGTCGAGTTGCACCAGCGGCACGCCATCCTCTACGCGGCCTACTTGCCTCCTTGCTTAGGGCACGATGCCTCGTGTACAACGCCGGTCGAGTTGTACGATTCGATTTCTCCGGTAAACACGTTCCGGGTTATCCTCAGCCGATACTTCGATACGACAATGGCGCTGCTGCCGGACCGGAGTTACTACTCAGCATTGAATCGCCCATATCACTTCTACGATATCGAACGGCCGGAATCCTATCCGGTCGCGGCTGAGCCCGCAAGGTCCTCGGAGGGGCCGTGATCCGGGGCGGGCTCGCCCGCCATTTGCCGATCGGTTCGCCATCTGAGGTTTGGACCGAAGACGCGGCTCCCGTCGACCAAGCCGGATCGACAAGCCGTGGCTGATTCTGTCCTTCAGGGACGACAGGTAACGTGGCACGCTGACGCACGGGTATCCGCGTTGGACGTGCGCACGGACAAGGAGGTACGTGTCCATGGGTGAGGAAAGACCGGCTGACCATCGGGAAGGTCTACGTCAAGGCCACCGGATGCTCAATGAAGATGGTCTCGTGGACATCGCGCTGGGTGTTGGACTGCTGTCCGCAGCGCTGTACCAGGGGTTGGACCCGGCCTTGCATGTCCGGTTGGCCGGACTCGCAGTCCTTGTGCCGCTGCTGATCGTGCTCGTCATTGGGGCGACAAGACGACGGCTGGTCTATCCTCGAATCGGGAAGACGCGATTACCCGCCATTGGGGCAGTGCCCGGGCTGTCGGTCATTCTGACGGTGCTGTTCTTCGCCGGGCTGATGGCATTTCTCGTCTTCGAGCGGCCCGGCCGGTGCGCGACGCCAGGCGGCTTGATTTGGCTGCTACGCGGACTCCTCCTGGCTACCGCGGCCACGCTAGTTGCGGTTGGGCTGCGCACTGGACTTGCCAGATTCTACGTCCACGCCGGGGTGATTGCCCTGAGCCTGTTCGTGGCCGGGCTGCTATTCGGGGCATCGCGCGCCGCAGCAATTCTGATGGTCGGGGTACCGGGAGCCGTGCTGCTCATCACGGGGGTTATTGTGTTTGCCCGGTTCCTGCGCAAGTACCCAGTTCTGACATAGAACAGCCACGCAGGCACGACAACGTCGACTAAGTGAATCGAAGCAATCGGCTTCAGCGCTGCGGCGGTGGCTTGAGGCCTGCTTTGCAGGGAATAGACAGAGCGGCGGCCTGTATATACAGTGATGCTTACAGGAGGTCTTATGAACCGCTTTCTCATGCCTTTAGCATTTGCCGCGCTCTTGGCCGGCTGCAGTCTGCCCGCAGGCTTGGGGCAGCAGTCGAGCCAGCCGGCAGTTGCTGACCCGCCGCAGACCGTTGTCGTGCGCGAGGTGCATTACACCGACCCGGTGGTCTGTCACGACACGGTCTACGTTCCGGAGCAAGCTCCGTACCAGGAGCCGGTCTACACCGGTGACGAGTACAATACGTACAACGAGTACAACCAATACAACGAATACACCGAGACCAATGTCTACGTCCACAAAGACATCGTAGTCCGGCCGTATCCGCGTCAGCCGGGATGGTCGCCGCGTGAGAACAATCCACAGTGGCGTGACCGGCAGGACGGGTCGCCGAACGACCGGAACCAGCCGCGGAACCAGGAGCAGCCGAGAGTCGTGCCGCAGCCGTCGGTGCAGCGAGTTCATGCGCCGGTCGTCAGCTACCGCCAGATGCCGGTGACCCCGGTAACGCCGCCGACATCTGTGGCCCAGCCCGTGCAACAGCAGCGTCAGTCGCCGGTGCGTGGCGGCGGCACCCCGGCAACGCCGGCTCAGAAGCAGGCTCCGAAGCCGGTTCCAATTCCGCCGAATGACGGCCCCGTGACTTCAGGGTCAGCGGTGGCCGCGAAGCCGGCCGGGACCGGTTCTTCGCACGTTGCCAGTGCCGCACAACCGGTCGTGACCGACCCGGTTCAAGTTGCGGCAAACGGGCAGTAGAGTCTTCTGGAGCAGGGGCGGCATCATTGCCGCCCCTGCGTCTTCGCGGCCCGCTTCTTGACTTCGGCTGCGGAGAACCGAACATTACCCACTGCAATGATGACACTCGTCCTTTCTCTGTTCTGCGCACTTGCGCCTGTCCAGCAAGGTGACTCGGCTACTTCCTCATGGCTGGAGGTTATGGGGCTGGTGCCGGACGGGCCGGCAGCAAGAGCCGGAATCCAGATTGGCGACGCTCTCGCGAGTTATGACGGGAAGGTAATAGGCTCTCGCGCTGCACTTGAGGCGGCGCAGGCTGCGGTGCGGGCAGACTCGGTTGCGGTGTCGCTCCGGCGCGGGAACAAAGAGCTGAGCTTCAAGCTGTCCAAGGGCAAGCTCGGCATCTACTTTGCTGAGTGGCAGAACGACCTGGTGCCGGACTCGGATGCCACGCTCCTCGACGACGTTCCCAACCTGAGCTGGAGCAGGACAAACAGCTTCATGGGTGCGCTGGAAGCCATCGGGCAGAGGCTCGGCGACTCCGTCGGCTACGCGTTCCTCTGCGGGGCTTCGGGCGCGGCTTTCCGGACCCAGTTCTTCGATGGGTGGTGCCCGAGCTCGCCGGACGCGACCGTAGGATTCAACGCCGGCGATGTCGCTCTGAAGGCGTGCGGGCTCTCGGCTTCTTGGCAGCATCCTTCGGACGACGGCAAGAACAAGCCGCAGATGCTTGCCGCTGTCAGGAAGAGCATCGATGCTGGAATGCCGGTTCTCGGCATCGACATGGTGGAGATGCCGGAGTGGGGTGTCATCATCGGTTACGAGAAGAACAGCGACGAGTTGTTCTGCCACACGTATTTCGATAAACACAAGCGCTACGAGGTCGCTCGGAAGTTCCCATTCGCGGTCGGCATCCTGAAACGGGAAGGCAGGACGCCGGATGAGAACACGAGCATCAGGCGCGGATTCGATGTCGTGTTGGAAAACCTGACCACGATCAAGTATGGCCAGTACTATTCCGGACTGGCCGCGTTCGACGAGTGGACCGGGCGGCTGCGGGACGACGACTTCACCAAGCTCGACAGCGCCAAGCTGGCCAACGCCGCGCAGGCGAACGAATGGATATTCGAGCGCCTCATCGCGGACCGGAAGACCGGTATCGAGTACCTCGACACCGTGGGCAAGCGCATGCCCGCGCTCCAACCGACCACCGATTCCCTGGCCGCGATTTACCAGCAGGAAATCGGGGTGCTTGAACCATTGGCCGCACACCTGCCGGGCCCGGGAAGCGTGAAGCCGGGCTGGCAGTGGTCGAAGGTAGACCGGGACAACGAGATTGCGATGCTCCTCAGCGCCCGTGTGTTTGAGGAGCAGACGATCCCGATGTGGAAGAAGCTGGCCGGCAGGAAGCAGTAGACAGGAGACAGGGACAGTCGGCCTGCAGTAGCTGATGCTGGAAAAGTACAGACCTGAGTATTACGACGAGGTTGCTGGCTTCGCCCGGAAGTGCAGCAACTTTGGCTACGTCAAGGACATTATCCGGGCGCACACGAAGCGAGGGTTCCCAGGCGAGTGCCATGTCTGGCGCGAGGACGTACGCATCGTTGCCTTTGCCGCGGCCGCATATCTGAACCCGGACGACGCCTGGCTATGGGGGATGAGAGTGGATCCGGAGTTCCGCAACAAGGGTGTTGCGGCGAAGTTCACGCGGGCGCAACTGCGCATCGTTAGGGCATCGGGTCGGACATGGGCAGGGCTCAACACGCTCGACCATCGGAAGCCGGCGCCGACCTTCCGCGTGATGGAGAAGCTCGGGTTTCGCCTTGAGGATACCTATGCCGACGACGTGTATTGGCGTCGCCCCAGGGGCGTTGCGCGGCCGCGGCTCAAGCCGTACGACGACATACTCTCCCACTTCAGCTCACTCGGTCGCAGGACCTACTTTTACCAGAGGCCGGGTTGGTTCAGTTCACGCCTGATACCGGCTCGACGCCGAGAGGTGAACCGGCTTGGGTTCACGCTTGATGGCGTTCCGCTGATGTTCAAGCAGTGGCGCTACACTGAAAAGGGACGGCGCTACTCAGGTGCTACCGTGAATCTGTTCGACCGTCCCCCGGACTTCGGGACATTCGTGCCGTCACTTCTGGCGCTCATACGAAAGCGCGGGCACGTGGTCGTGAACTACCCGGCCGAATGGCAGCACCGGTTCCGCGCGGCTGCCCGCGCCGCG
This sequence comes from bacterium, assembly GCA_035505375.1. Lineage (NCBI taxonomy): Bacteria > bacterium. The sequence continues at coordinate 47,143 of DATJQV010000086.1, forward strand.
ATACCGAGGTCCCGGAAGAACCGTGGCTACTGGCCGAGCACCTGGCGCATCTACGGCAAAGACCTCACGTAGTCGGTAGTCCAAATCCTCGCCGCATCCCGCTTCTCCCTCAATCGACTCACATTGTCCGCATTATACAGCTCTGTATAACGCGAGTGGGTGGGCAAGAAGCGCAGTAAGAGGCTGAATCAGAGGAGGTTGGGGTCACTCTGAGATTCGCCCTGGGGGTCACCCCGGGAACGGTTCCCGCGGTGGTTCCCAAAGTCATCTGGAAAGTGACTCGGAAGGCGATTCCGACGGCGATGTCCGAGGCGATTTGGGACGCGACTTGCCGGGCGATTCTCTAGGTGACTCACAGCGTGACGGGCGGCGTCACTCGGATCGTGACTCCCACTGCTACCCGTGCCGCCGCTCTGGACGTGACCTGCAGTGTGACTCGCAAAGCGACCTGCGGAAAGACTCGGAGGATGACTCGCGAGGCGATTCGCACGGCGAACTGCCGAGTTCCATGCGAGGCCGCGTCTTGAGGATTGAGCTTGTGCTGAGGCTGCGTCGCAGTCGCGAATGGCGGGCGGGATCTTCCGGGTTGTCCGAGGCTCCCGGAAACACGGTGCCTTCTCTGGTACCGGGGTCCACGGAGGCGCCCTTGGTGTCCTCGGTTGACCGCCCGTGGTAGGCCGGTAGAATGAAGGTGTATGGCTGTTACTAGGAACCGGTTCATTGTGGACGAGAACGGCAAGCGTGTCTCGGTCGTTCTCCCGGTCAGCGACTACGAAGAGCTGCTTGAAGATCTGCACGACCTCGCGGTCGTGGCAGAGCGTCGCCACGAACCTTCCGTCTCACACGCTGCGCTCAAGAAGAGGCTGAAGGCCGGTGGCCTCCTGCCGCATTGAGTGGAAGCGCTCAGCCGAGCGCGGCCTGCGTGGCATAGACCGGAAGCAGATACCCCGCATCATCGCCGCGGTCGACAGGCTGGCGTGCAACCCGACTTCGGCCGGCAGCAGGAAGCTGGTCGGGTCCGATCGCGTCTACCGAATCTGAGTTGGTGACTATCGCGTGATATACGAGTACGATGCCGCTCCCGGGGTCGTCTGCATTTTTCATGTCCGCCACCGGCGCGAAGCATACCGGTAGTCCGCGTCCGCCTCCCGACAAACACGCACTACTCAATCTCTAACCTGGGGTGTCCACATGCGCTGGTGGTGCGGCGGGTTGACTATAATGAACCGCGTGACATCGGGAGCACGGAGTAGTGCCGGGGGCTAGAGCCTATGGACTGAGGATTTGAGCTTGCGCTAGAGCTGCGACGCGGTCGCGAATGGCGGTAAGGGGCCGGGAGTCCGGTGCTGCCAATCTAGAATCGTCAATCTGGAATCTGCAATGCCGCGTTGGCGGGCGGGATTTTCCGAGATGTCCGAGGCTCCCCGAAATACGTTGCCTTCTCCGGTTCCCCGGGTCCACCGAGCTGCCCTTGTATGAGGTTGACACGTCGGGGCGAACTCTCTACACTCAGTCCTGTGAAACGAGTCAGACAGTCAGAGGATGCCGAAGCGTCCGCCGTAGACGGCTCAGTGTTTGACCTGAGTCCGGCCGAGAAAATGCAGTTGGTCGAAGACCTGTGGGACGACCTCGCGGCCGTGCCGGACAGGGTGCCGGTCCGCGACTGGCAGAAGGCGGAACTGGTTCGCCGCAAAGCGAATCTGGCCCGAAACCCGGGCGCCGGCCTGGCCTGGGAAGAAGTCATGCGCCGCGTTCGTAGCCGCAGTGGCCGTTAGGGTCGTCGCGGCCCCTGAGGCCGAGCAGGACGTTGCCGACGCCTATGCCTGGTACGAAAGTCAGCGTGTGGGGCTCGGAGAGGAGTTCCTGGGTTGCCTCGATGCCTGCATTGAGGCAACTCGTCGTTCACCCAATACGCACGCGACTATCTTCAGGAGATTTCGGCGCGCCCTGCTCCGGCGCTTCCCTTACGCAGTGTTCTACGAGTACGATTCAGGCGTTGTGACCGTTTTCGGCGTATTCCACACATCGCGACACCCGTTGAGGTGGATAGAACGGGCGACGAGGGATAGAGGCTAGACACCAGCCAACCGTTCTCTGCTGACCGACGCCGAGTTGTCCTGCCCGCCAATCCGCAATCTACAATCTCGTGTCTGGAGTCTCCACATGCGCTGGTGGTGCGGCTGGTTCATTATCATGAACCGCGTGACATCGGGAGCACGGAGTAGTGCTGGGGACTAGGGACTATGGACTGAGGACGGCGGACTTGGGCCTGCGCGTGGGCTAGCTTTGCTTGTGGTTTGGGCTATCCAAGTACTCGAACTGCGACGCGGTCGCGAATGGCGGTAAGGGGGTGGGAGTCCAGTACTGCCAGTCTAGGATCGTCAATCTAGAATCTGCAATGCCTCGTTGGCGGGCGGAGTCTTCCAGGATGTCCGAGGCTCACCGAAATGCGGCGACTGCCCTGGTTCCCCTGGTCTGCCATGGCCAGCGGTGTTCTGCTAGCGCCTTCGTTCGGGCGCGAGCTTGGTCACGTATAGGTTATCGTGGCGCATACCGGTAACGACATAACCTCCGTCAGCAGTCTGGCGTATGCAGTGGCCTGAATAGCTGCCAGAAAGCGTGTCGGTCCATATCTGCGTGCCATTGGACGATGTACGCACCAGAGTTGCTATGTCGCCTGCCTTGTAACTCGGTCTCGTCGTCCCGGCGATAATGTAGCCGCCGTCCGATGTCTGTTCGATACAGTGTCCTCGGCTGACCTCGCTCGGCATGAACGTGTCAGCCCAAACGCTGTCTCGATTTGCGTTGGTCTTGAGCAGGTAAATACTCGTGTACCCTTGCTTGGCACCGGTCGCGGCATAGCCTCCGTCTGAAGTCTGTATGACCGAGTTAGCACTCATCAGGCTTCCGAAAGTCTTTATTAGCTGCTGCTGAACCCCGAGCGAGTCAACTTTCAGGAGCGTCCTGGTGCCGATGATGTACCCGCCGTCAGAAGTCCTGCGCAGTGACAGTTCTTCATCTCTGCCGTTGAGGTCGTAGAAGACATTGTATAGGTGACTCCATCTGAGGTTTCCGCTGCTGTTCGTTCTCCAGAGTATGACAGCGCTGTCATCCAGGAATCGTTGCGCGACAACGGTATAGGCGGTGTCAGCTAGTCTGACGACTGAAATAGCATTGGCTGAAAACTCGTTCGCAAGGCAGGTTCGCCAGACCTCGTTCCCCAGCGCATTTACTTTGAGGAGGCACGGATCCCAGTGACTCTGATTGGCAGATGCGCCGCCAGCGACAATGTATCCGCCGTCGGAGGTCTGCACGACTGACGACCCCATCATGCCGCCGGCCGCCTTGAATGTCCTCACCCACGGGGTATCTCCGGATGCGTACAACTTGACCAGCAGGACCGCATATCCCGTGGTACTGTCATTGGAGTCGGTCGTACCGACGACGATATAGCCGCCGTCGGACGTCTGTTGAACGCAATGGCCGGCGGCCCCACCCCATCCCGGAAAGGTCCTTGTCCACTGCACCGCTGGCGGCTTGGCGGCGAGGGCCGGAAGTGCTGCCGCCAGCAGGGCGGCCAGAAGCCACGATATGCGCATGCGGATTGCAGGGTGAGTAGCGAGAGCAGAGCCGGACGCCAAGCGCATACACTCGCGAACAGGCTATTGCGTGGACGGCAAATGTCAAGCGCTGGCGGGCCGACTGGCGATTGGCGACTGTCGACTAGAGTCCGGATCGTAGGACGTCTGTGGAATCGGCGTAATCTGCGGACAATCTCTTCGTCCGTTTCGTGTCCTTTCGTGTCTTCGTGGCGATCTGCCCGACCATCTGCGTAATCTGCGGTTAGTCTCCGCGTCGGCTTCGTGTCTTTTGCTTTACCACCCGCGCCGCCATCCCGAAGCTCAAGAGGAATCGTGACTACAGGCCTAGCGCCTGGCGTATCCAATGCAGAACATTGACCCGGTAGCGGCCGGGCCGCAGCCGACATTACCGTGGGCGCGGGACGCGCCACACGGTTCTAGAGCTCGTTGATAGTCTCCGGGTCCATTATGTAGCCGAGTCCGCCCTTCAAGACCACTTCCTTCAATGTCGTGAGCCCGGCCTTGACTTTCGTCATGCCGGCAGCGTACAGGCCTCTTTGTTCCACTGCGCCGTAGGATTGGCGCAGGGCGCTGGGTTGCGGGCGGTTCAGCGCGATGTCGCGGAGGGCATCGGTCACCGGCACCACCGCGAAGACCCCGACCTGGCCTCTGTACCCGGTCCCCATGCACTGTTCGCAGCCGCGGCCTTTGGCTACCTTCTGGCCGGGCTTGATACCCAGAAACTGCCTCTCGATCGAGCCCGGCGCGACACTCTGCTTGCAGGACGGGCAGACCCGTCGGAGAACGCGCTGCCCGACTATGCCCTCGAGACCGGTGGCGAGCAGGAACGGGTCGACGCCCAGTCCCAGCAGTCCGGAAATCGCCTCAACCGCGTCGCCGGCGTTCAGCGAGCTCAGTACCAGACGGCCGCCAAGAGCGGTCCTCAGGGCGGCGTGCGTGGTATCGACGTCGCCCAGGTCGCCGACCATGACCACGTCGGGGTCCTGGCGAGTGATTACGCGCAGGGCTGCCGCGTAGTCGTAGCCGGAGCGCGGGTCGACCTGCGACTGGATGATGTTGGGCAGGTTATACTCGATCGGGTACTCCAGGGTGACCACCCTTTTGTCGCTCCTGGCCAGTTCGCTCAGCATCGCGTACAGAGTCGTGGTTTTGCCGCTGCCGGCCGGGCCCACGACCAGAATCAGGCCGCGTGGCTTTGCCAGCATCTTGCGCAAGCAGGTCAGCGCCGCGGGCTCGAATCCCAGCTTGCCCAGCGGCACGAGCGAGTTGCAGTCGCGCATCCGCAGGGTCAGGCTCTCACCTTGCGACGTCGGCAGACTGTGAACCGCGAAGTCGACCTCGCGGCCGTCGACAAGTGCGCCATAATGTCCATCGCTGGGCAGGCGTTCGTCTTCGAGTTTCATCCGGGCCATCTTGCGAATCCTGGTGAGCACGCCTTCCGGCAGGCTCTGGTCGGGTGGTTGGACCAGTCGCAGCGTTCCGTCAACGCGGAAATGGATAGACAACCCCGGGTGTCGTTCTTCGATGTGGATGTCGGACGCGCGCTCACGGACCGCGCGGATTAGCAGCATGTTGACCCATCTCTCGACGGTCGTGTCCGGTGCCGGCTTCGGGGGCCGTCCGGTTTCTTCTGGTGCCGTAGCGGGCTTGGTGACCCGCCGGTTCTGCTTCTTCTCTTTCATATTCTCCTCCCTCGACTACTTCACTGGCATATCCCTCGGATTCGTGGTTCCCATTCAGGCTTGAGCTTCGCGGAACCAGTTGCCATGGACTGAGACGGCGGGAACCCGACCGTCTACGCCCAAGGATAGGCAGCCTGCGGGCAAAGTCCTTAGCAGAGTCCGGCGTTAGAGCGGAGGAACCACGCGCATTACTTCTTCGAAGGTGGTGAGCCCGGCTTTGGCCTTCTCCGCGCTGTCTTGGTACAGGGCTCCTATTTCGGCTTTGCGATAGAGCTGGCGCAGGGCGTTCGGCTGCGGGCGGGTAAGCACGAGGTCGCGAATCTCTTCGGTCACCGGCAGGACCGCGAAGACCCCGACGCGCCCTTTGTAGCCGGTGCCCTTGCATTCCTGGCAGCCGCGACCCTTGGCCAGCTTCTGACCGGGCTTCAGCCCCAGCCATTGACTCGCCGCCTCGCTCGGCGCAATGCTCTGCTTGCACGACGGGCAGACCTGGCGGAGCACCCGCTGTTCAATCACGCCTTCAAGGCCGTTGCCGAGCAGTAGCGGGTCGACTCCCATCCCCAAAAGGCGGGCAATCGCCTCGGCCGCGTCGTTCGCGTGAATCGAACTCAGTACCAGGTGCCCGCCCAGGACGGTCTGAAGGGCAGCCTGGGCAGTCTCGAGGTCGCCCAGCCCGCCGACCATGACCACGTCCGGGTCTTGGCGCGTGACCACGCGTAGAGCGGTTGCGTAGTCGTACCCGGAGCGCGGGTCAATCTGCGACTGGGCGACATTGGCCATGTCGAACTCTATCGGGTACTCGAGCGTGACGACCTTCTTGTCGCTCTTGCCTATCTCGCTGAGCAATGCGTACAGGGTCGTGGTCTTGCCGCTGCCCGCCGGGCCTGCGACCAGAATCAGGCCGCGCGGCTTGCCCATCATCTCACGTACCTTCGTCAGTGTTGCGGGCGGGAACCCCAGCCGGTCCATCGGGATAAGCGTAGCGCGGTCCAGCACGCGCAGGGCCAGGCTCTCTCCATAGGAAGTCGGCAGGCTGTGAACCCGGAAGTCGATCTCGCGGCCGTCCACAATCGCACCGTAGCGTCCATCCTTGGGCATGCGCTCGTCTTCCATCTTCATCCTTGACATCTTCTTGATCCGGGAAACCACGCTCTCCTGCAGACTCTGCTCGGGTGCGGGGACCGGTCGCAGCGTGCCGTCAACGCGGAAGCGGACCGTCAGTCCTTCGGCTCCCGGCTCGATGTGAATCGCGTCGGCCCGCTGGCGCACGGCATCGACTATCATCCGGTTGACCCAGCTCTCTGCGGTCGTGGCCGGGGCCGGCTTCGCGGCCTTTACGGTCGCTTGCGGTGCCTCTACAGGCTTGGCGGCGGGCTTGGCGACCCGCCGGTTCTGTTTCTTCTCTTTCACCTTCTCCTCCTTCTTACTGATTCGCTGATCACGTCCTCCGATCTCGGGGATGTTGGCATTCCGGCTTATGCCTTCAAGTGACGGATTGCCAGCGACCGGGGCGGCGCGAACCTGTCTATCTCCATACGATGATAGACCAACCTCGGACAAAGTCAACCACCCGGACTTGCAGACGCCAGCCGGGGCATGGCCGCCGGCGTTCCATCTCGGCCGCAGAATCTGAATCCTGTATTCTGTATTCTGTCTACTGTATACTTCCGCCATGCCTGACCTTCCTCAATGGCTTGAGGGCCTGAACCCGCAGCAATTGCAGGCCGTCACTCATGGTGACGGGCCGCTGCTCATCATCGCCGGCGCGGGCACGGGCAAGACCAATACGCTTGCACACCGAGTGGCCTGGCTGATTCACCAGGGCGTGCAGCCGGGCCGGATTCTGCTGCTCACGTTCACGCGCCGGGCTGCGCAGGAGATGCTCAATCGCGCCCGCTCAGTGCTCGGCGCACGACGCATTACGCCAGACGCATTACGCCAGACGCCGGAAGCCGGAGGCGTCGAGCGTGGAGCGTGGAGCGTGGAGCGTATCTGGGGCGGCACGTTCCACTCGATGGCGAACCGGCTGCTGCGCACCTACGGCCGCGTCGTGGGCTTGCAGCCGGACTTCACCGTGATGGACGAATCGGACTCGTCCGACATGCTGGGCCTGATTCGGGCGCAGATGGGCCTCACATCGAAGGAGAAGCGTTTCCCGCGGAAGTCGACCATTCGTTCCATCTACTCGCGGGTCGTGAATTCGCGCGAGCCGCTCGGAACGGTGCTCAAGAAGGACTACCCTTGGTGCGTCGAGGCCGAGGAGGGTCTCCGAGCCATCTTCAACACCTACACCAAGCGGAAGGGCGCGCGGCAGGTGCTGGACTACGATGACCTGCTCTTGTTCTGGGACCATGCGCTCGCGGATGAGACGGTCGCCGACGCGATGGCCGCGCGGTTCGACCACATCCTCGTGGACGAGTACCAGGACACGAATATCATCCAGGCTGAAATCCTCCAGCGCCTGCGGCAGAAGAACCACAACATCACAGTCGTCGGCGACGACTGCCAGTCCATCTACTCGTTCCGGGCCGCGACTATCAAGAATATCCTCGACTTCCCGGAGCAATTCCCGGGCGCGACGGTGGTAACGCTGGAACAGAACTACCGTTCGGTCCAGCCGATTCTCGACGTAGGAAACGCGGTGATGAAGCCGGCCCCTCATCGCTACACGAAGAACCTCACGGCGGTGCGGGAGGGGAAGCAGAAGCCGGTGCTCGTGACCTGTCGGGACGAGGACGAGCAGGTGAAGGTCGTCTGCGACCAGATACTGGAACACCTGGAGCAGGGCATCAAGCTGCAACAGCAGGCGGTGCTGTTCCGGGCCGGGCATCATTCGGACCAGCTTGAAATCGAGCTGGCCCGCCGCAACATCCCGTTCCACAAATACGGCGGCCTGAAGTTCCTCGAAGCCGCGCACGTGAAGGACCTGCTCGCGCTTCTGCGTATCCTTGAGAACCCGCGTGACGACATGAGCTGGTTCCGCGTGTTGGAGATGCTCGAGGGCGTGGGTCCGAGGACGGTGGAGCGGTTCGTCGCCGACCTTGAGGCGCGAACCTACGACCTCGCGGTACTTGGCCAGATTACCATGCCGGCGGCCGCGCACGACCAGTACCAGGCGCTGTCACAGACCCTGCTGGCCCTGCGTAAGGAAGAGCTTCCGGTCGCGGTCCAGGTCGAGCGGCTGCGACGGTACTACGAGCCGTTCCTCGCCATCCTCTATGACAACCCGAAGCCGAGGCTGCGCGATCTCGAACAGCTTGAAGCGATTGCGCAGCGGTACACGTCGCGCGCCAACTTCATCTCAGACCTGACGCTCGACCCGCCGAACTCGACCGCGGACTTCGCCGGGCCGCCGTTCAAGGACGAGGACTGGCTCGTGCTTTCGACG
>DATJQV010000087.1 GCA_035505375.1 bacterium
AGATTGGATGACTTCGTCGCGATTTGCCTGAGAGGAACGTGCATGGCCGAGCCCAAAGATGAATGATAGGGAACGACGGACTGGCGAAAGGGCTGCCGAACAAGCCGATGAAGCTGACGGTCCCGCCGCAGGGGCATCGTAGTATCATCGAGAGGCCGGTTCGTGCGGCGGGCCCGCAGCTTATCGGCAAACCGTTCGGCGGACGTGGGGAACCCCAACTTGGTCGGAGGTAACCTTGATAAGGACGTCTAGGCTAACAAGTCAAACGTTGAGGCGTATCCTTCTCTTTTGTACGCTCGCTGTGCTTCCTTGGATGTTGTCTTGCTCCTGTGCAACAAGTCAGCCGAGCAAGGACAAAGGTTCCACGCCAAGAGACTTGTTTTGCAATGGCGACTCAGAATGCGAGATCACCGACCTGGATCCAGAAGACTGCTGCGCCCAGTGTCGCGAGCCATATGCCGTCGCCAAAGCAGTCCGGGCGGACTGGTGCCCTGCTCCTACGAACTGTTTAGCCTTTCTGCAAATATGCAGGGAAGGTCTCAAAAGTCCCAGGGACTACTATGCGGTCTGCTCACGGCACAAGTGCGAACGCCGTTCGAAGTGGTGGTGAACTGCCATGATCGTGGGCAATGTAGCATGCTCCGTCGAACAAGCCGTTGCAGCGCTCGTAGGCAGTGCAAGCAGAAAAAGCAGGGAGTGATCAGGGTTGTCTGGACGCACGGGATCCGAGTCGCGTGGAAAAGAAACGCGGCGAAAAGGATCGCGTGGGGTCGGGGCAGAGCGGAGAGGAATTCCGGAGGGTATCGACGAGGGTAGGCAAAGCGCTCACGTAGGGTGTCCAGGAAGGCATCGAATGAGCTGCAACGGCGATTGGACCAAGTCGAAATTCCTCGGGGTGCCTCAACACGGACGTCGCTCTTGCTTGACGCAGAGTCTGCTGCAACGGAAGGTCACCCGTCGGAAACCTCATGTGGCTCTCGATCTAGGTCTTGCTGGTGGTGTGTTTCTCCTTTCGCACAGGGTGGAAGGCTTGAGCATCTCAGGCGGGAAGACCGAGGCGGCGAACGTCGAAGAGCTTGCTGCTGTCGAACACGGCGCCACGGGCAACGTGGAAGAGGGCTTTGGCGAGCTTGCGCATCAGGGCCACGGCCGCGCGGGAAGAGCGGCCACCATCACGTTGCTTCTTGTGCTGGTACCAGCGGTTCGCGATTGCGTCCTTCTGGATCCAGCGATAGACGGCCAGCCACAAATACTGGCGGACGCGGGAAGAACCACGCTTGGTGAGCTTGAGCTGCCCCTTCAAGGTACCGCTGCTCTTCTCCTTGAGATTGAGACCCATGGCCTTGAGGTACGCGGCTGTGCAGGGAAAGGATCTGGCGTCCCCGACATCGCTGAGCACGACAGCGGCGGTGGCTTGTCCGACGACGGGGGCCAGCGCCGTGGCTGGCGTGGTCTGAGAGAGCTTCTCGACCGTGGTCTTGGCCACCTTGAAGGCGCGCAGAGAACGGTGCGCCTCGGCGGCGGTAGCCATCAGGGCGTCGCGTTCTAGCCCGACCAGCGGCAATCCCACCGAGCTCGCGGCAGAGTCGAGAACCGCGGTGATGTTGCCCCGGTCCATCAGCCCGTGGCTCTGGCCATGCAGCAGCCTGGCAGCCCGGTCACGCTCGACAGCGACATCGGCCGGGCCGCCGATGCGAGCAAGCAGTGCCATGAGCGAGGCGGAGGTCAGCTCGAGGATGCTGGGCAACTCGGGCCAATGGCGCGCGAGCAAGCCTTCCAGATGTCCGACCAGCTGCAGGTAGCGCTGCTGGTGAAGGTCCATGATGGTGATCGCAGCGCGAAGCTGCCGCCGCTCAGGAGCTGGCGGCACGAAGCGCTTGGATATGCCATCGAAGTGAAGCTTGGCGATGATCGCGGCGGACTTGGCGTCATGCAGGCTGGGAACGCCATCGTAGACCTCCCGGGCATCGAAAGTGCGCTTGCCACTGACCATGAAGACCGGAAAGCCATCGGCCTGGAGTTGGTTCCGCAGGACATCGCCGTAGCTACCCGAGGGCTCCATGACCACCTCGACGACCATCTCGGCAGCCCGGAACTGGCGCAAGACAGAGAGCAGCATCGTGTTCTCGGTCGGTGCCTTCCACCGCACGGTCGTCAGAATGCGGCCGTCGGCCGCCGCGAAGGCCGCGACCATGTCCACCTTGGCGATGTCGACAGCGACGACCAGCCGCCCGCCCACGTCCTCGCGGCGGACCGTGCAGGGTTGAAACGCGTTGACCGACATCGTGCGATAGATACGCTTCTTCATGGGGATGACTCCTTCGTTGGTTGTCGTGAACTCGACGAATTCTTGGGGTATCCCCACCTTCTTCTTCAACAACCTTTAGCTCACGGATCTGGTCGCCGCAGAGACCTCGGCGTAGAATCGCGACGCCGACTTGGCGGCGCCCAGACCGCTGAACGGCAGGGCGTTCGGCGGACAACGGAATGAAGTACGTCGCAACCGTCACCAGAGTTCTTCAGCCAGGGATCCACAAGGTCGCCGGTCTCCGGAACGGAGAACTCTCTGCAGACGAGCTGCCTCGACCCGACCGCGTCGAAATCCACCCCGAAGGTCCGAACGGACCGTTCTTTCTGGTGCGCTACACCGCGGCCGGGGAGTTCTGCGGGGATACCTGGCACGAGACGTGGGACGAGGCACTCAGCCAAGCCAAGTTCGAGTACGGACTTTCCGAGAACGACTTCGTGGCCGTCGAGAACCCGGCGTGATTGCCGCCGAACAAGCCGGTGCAGCTGACAATCCCGCCGCAGGGACATCGTAGTATCATCGAGAGGCCGGTTCGGCGGCGGGCTTGCAGCTGAACGGCAAACCGTTCGGCGGACGTGAAAGCAATCGAGTAGGTATCGCAGATG
>DATJQV010000088.1 GCA_035505375.1 bacterium
CTTCCTTATCTTCGGGTTGCTGTCGACCTGCGGCTGAATCCGCAGGTACGCGCAGGGCACCTGCTTCATGAATCGGCCTGCCTCCCGCTCCTGCCAGAAAGCTTCCGAATCAGCCGGCACCGGCACAAACCCGCCTGAGTCCAGGCACATCTGGCTCCGGTCCGCCGGCCCCTCGAAGTCCAGCAGGAACTTGATGTGCGGCTCGGCATAGCGCTTAATCATGCCCGAACCCATCGTGATGCCGTATGTCCGGGTGTAGACTCCCAGCCGGCTCGTGTCCACATAGTCCCGGCTCGCCAGCAGCGACTCGCAGACGTGCATCCCGTCCTGATTTATGTATCCGTCGTAGTTCTCCGGGTAGGCGCTGCTCTTGCCCCGGCCGTCCGGGTCGAAGTGCAGAAACGCAAAGCCGTCCGACGCGATGTCGTCCGGCATGCTGGTCGAGTCAAGCGAACTGCCATACCCGGTCCCGCCCGGCACGAAGATGATACCGGGCACAGGATCATCCGGCCCGGCATAGGCCGGCCGGTGGATGTGCACGTACAAGGTGCAGCCGGAGGATGGATTCACGATCCGCAGAGTCTCGACCACTACCGGGATCGTACCCGGATACTGCCAGACGATGGTCCCCGCCTGCGTAACTTCTATCACGCGAACGCCGGCCGAGATGAGCGTGTTGCTGTTCGCCAGCCGGACTGCCGCGTATGCCCCCGGTGCGCTGTCAAGGCTCCAGACTATTCTCCCCATCGAATCGACCTCAATGACCCGGTCGTTTTGAGAGTCGGCAATCAAGGTGTGGCCACTGCTGCTGATGCGCTCGGCGCCGCGCGGCCACGACAGGCCGGTCGCATACTGCCAGACCACCGTACCGGCCGCGTCGACCTCGACCACACGGTTGCTGTCCGAATCGCAGATGAGCGTGTGGCCGTCAGGCAGACGCCGGCCGTTATGCGGACCGGCTAGATTCGTGTAGCTCCAGACAAGCGTGAGGTTGGGTTTGACCTCGATGACCCGGTTGTTGAGCCGGTCGGTGATCAGCGTGTTGCCGTTGTCGAGGCGAAAGGCCTCATTCGGATAGACGAGGCCCGTCGAATCGGTCCAGACCCGGTTACCGTTCCGGTTCACCTCGACGACCTTGGAGCCCCAACTCGCCGCCATCAATGTGTTACCGTTGTTCAGCCGGCATGCGGTATGCAGGTAGGGCACATCGGAATTAACGTACGCCCAGACCAATCGGCCCAGGCTGTCCACCTCAACCGCGCGCGCGTTGTTGCCCAGCAGGAGGCTACCGTCCGCAATCAGCGTGTTGCCGTTAGACAGGCGCTCGACACTGAACGGCGACACCGGAATCGAAGCCGCTACCGGTGACAGGTTGCCCGCCGCGGCAACGAGAAGAATGTACACCCAGGTCCGGTGGTCATTCTTCAACATGCGCCTTGCCCCGAGTATCGCTGAGGTCATGTGTGATGTGACCATCACGGTTCACCGTTCGACAACCAGCTTCTGCGTTGCACTGTAACCCTCGGTCGCGACCTTTACCAGGTACACGCCCGCGTTTAGCTTCCGCAGATCAAGGTCCGCCGCACCAGTCCGTCCAGCCGCCATCGTCCGCGCCAGCACCGTCCGGCCGGTCACGTCAACCACCTTCAACGTAACCAGCCCGGCCCACGGCAGGTTGTACCGCACCGTCGCCAAGCCGCCCATCAGCGGGTTCGGCGCTATCGTCAAAGACGGGTCACGTCCGGGCGAGATTCCTGCCGAATCGTCTGCGACGCCCGTGTACTCCACGACGAAATGCCTGACGAGAGTGTCATTTGCAGGGTTTCCATCAAAGGACAAGAGGGTGATGCCGGTCATGGCATAGTGGCCGGGTGGCAGCGTGACGCTGTCTGCAAATGTCACGGTGACTTCGTGGCCGGCAGCGACCGGCCCGCTGTTGGCCTGGCCCGAGTAGACGGTATCGCGGTCGGGTATCCGGGTGATGTTGAATGCAACCGGAATATTGGTACGGTCCACGCCGGCGTTCTTGACCACGATCTGTGGGTTGAAGGTAGTGCTGGAGTCGAGAGGCCCATGTGGGACAGTAATACTCTCCGGCGAGGCGTCAAGCATTAGGCCCTCGTAGTGGGCGTCGATACCGAAGCTCAGGTAGCCGTCGCTGAAGAGTCCCCAGTTGCCGCTGGGATAGTGGTATCTGGCCCAGTCCGTTCCACTCGGCGCGCCATCGTAGCACATGCCAACGTAGATGTAACCGCCATTGAAGGTGGTCTGCTCGTAGTAGGAAACAAAGAAGCTATCGTAGTTCACCGTTACCGGCGGGGTGAAGAAGACTGTGTTCTTGTACAAGCTGTTCCAGATGCTGGTGTGGAAGGTGCCCGACCAGTTGCCGAGCACGGTTCCAGGAACGTGGCTCGGGCCGTCATTACCATAGATAAAGACCTGCTCCACAAAGTCTGCACCGTTGAAGCTGGTAACCCATACGTTCGCCGAGTCAACCATCAGCGGTCTCAATGGCATGGCGTACCTCGTAGCCCACTCACCGGGACCAGGCCACGTGATGGCATTGGAGAACACGCCGTCATTGTAGGTCAGCCATCCCACGCACGATTCCGAGACAACGAAGCGACCTGGCTTCCAGTCGTTCGTGGTATTCTCGTCTCCGGAAAGGGCTGTTGTCATCGTGTCGAAATATACCCTCTGCTGAGACGGCGGAACCCAGAACGGAAAAGCGACCGTGTCGACACCGCCGGAGTCGAGGCTCGCGGCATAGACAGTATCAGGCCCGTAGATTCTGGCGGCGGCCGCGGAATCGTACACAACGCAGATGACCGGTACGTTCGTCTGGGGTTGCGTGCCGAAGTTCTTTACCGCGGCGCGTGGGATAACCGTGTCGCCCAAAGGGACGTACTCGCCAGGCGAGATTATCTTCGAGACGCCAACATCGTTGTTGTTCAGAAGGTGCGCGACCCTGGGCGACAGGGAACGAGGGTAGCCAAGGACCAATGACCCAGCTCGGTGCACGCCGGTCGTCGTGACATTCGGCCTCCCCGAGCGCCCCGCGTAAAGCCCGCCTGCGAGTAGCAAGCCGGCGACCACCACCATACCGCACCGGAAACCCGTGCTCATTGTTCCTCCTTTCCCCGTGCCAGGGCATGCCTCCACATCGCGCCTGTCAATCGCTCCTGGCTAGCGCTCGATGACGAGCTTCTGCGTTGCACTGTAACCCTCGGTCGCGACCTTCACCAGGTACACGCCCGCGTCCAGCTTCCGCAGATCCAGGTTCGCCGTTCCAGTCCGTCCAGCCGCCATCGTCTGCGCAACCACCGTACGCCCGGTCACGTCG
>DATJQV010000089.1 GCA_035505375.1 bacterium
CTCGCTCCCCGCCCCCCGTCCCCCTCTCGACCTCCGCGGCTACCTCTGGGCCCTGCCCGTGCTTGCGCTTGCCACCGGCCTGAACCTCCTGCTGGAGCGCTACGTCAACCCGATTTCTCTCTACTCGGTCTATCTCGTCGCCGTAATCCTGGTCGCGCTTCGGTGGGGCACCGGCCCATCGGTCCTTGCTTCAGTCCTGAGCCTGCTGACATTCGACTTCCTGTTCGTCCCGCCGAAGTTCACCATGGCAATAGCCCGGCCCGGCGACGTGGTCGGCGCCCTTGTTTTCTTCCTTGCTTCCATCGTCATCGGCCAGCTCCTCCGGATTACCCGACGTCAGTATCAGGCTCTCCAGGTCCGGGCCGAACGCATCTCGGTACTCGAAGAGATGAGCAAAGAACTGCTCGCGTTACCGCCGCTCGAACTCCTCATCGGCAACATGGCCGGTCAGACCGGAGACCTCCGCGACAGCGTGAGCGTGCTGCGCACAACCGTACTCGACGACGTCGGGCAGACCACGGTGCGGAACCTATCCAAGGCAGTGGCCGACCCAATCCTCATCCTGTTCGGAGGTAGCGCCGCCAGCCTCCGCATCTGGGCCCGGTCCCAGCCCGACCTCGCGCTGACGCCTGAAGAACTCGCGGTCGCCGAATGGACCTTCGGCCACGGCGAGCCCGCGGGTTCCGGCACCGAGACCCTGGCCAGCGTCGGCTTCTACTTCATCCCGATGAAATCCCGGGAACAGACCATCGGCGTAATCGGAGTGAAGGGCGACTACCAGAGCCTGCTTCCGGAACAACGCCACCTCATCGGCGCCATCGCCAACTTGGCATCCTTGTCGGTCGCCCGCTGGGTCTCTGCCTAACCTGGCTCTGTCCTCGCTTCTGACTTCACTATTCTGCATTCTTATTTCTGACTTCGCCCGCATCCTGGACACGCCTCGCTCTCCGTCGCGCGCTGGGTCAGCGCATAAGCACGCCCGCTGACCTGAACGAACTCGCGCTGCTGCGCTGAAAGCGTCCTGCAAAGCTCGCCAGAAAGCTCGCATCAGAGTTCGCTGGAAAGTGCCTTAGAAAGCAAACTCGAAAGCTCACTTCAGAGCATCTTCCATCGCTCAGTTCAGAACTCGCTTCATCGCTTCGCGCATCGCTCGTGTCAAAGCTCAACGCATCGCTTCTTTCATCGCTCGCTGCAAAGCTCAGCCGAAAGCTCGCGCGAAAGCTCCTCTGAAAGCTCGACTCAAAGCTCGGCTCAAGGCTCGTTTCATGGCTTCTTCGAAAGCTCCTCAAAGGGCCAGCCCCCGGGCGACCCCTGTATGCGGACTTTCCCCGACGCAACAGGGCTTAACCGACTGAGAGTACTTGAGTTATGCCGGCTTCGGAGAATCGCTAGACCATCAGTTCTTGTAGGCCTTACGCGACCCCGAAATCAACCCCCCCGCGCGTCGGCAATCGCCTATCGCGGCACCGGAACTTCTCCAGAAGTGTCGGTCACCAGACTATCCGCAACCGCCCGGAGCCTCAGTTCCTTCGGGCTCTCATGATGTGGCGAATGGCAATCACGTCTGTTCATACATCACCGTACAGCTATTGATACGCGAGTTCTCGGAAAAGAGTGCAGGTTTCCGGGATAACCCCGTCGCCCCAGGGAGCGGTATGGGGGGCAATAAGGCCCGCCATGACCCCTGCCGTGACTCCAGCGATGGCTCCTGTCATGGCTCAAGTCATGACACCGGCAATGACTCAGGTCATGTCACCCGCCATGGCACAGATCATGGCTCCTGCCATATCACCCGTCATGGCTCCGGCCATGACCCAACCCGTGACTCCCGCCATAGCTCAGGCCATGACTCCAGCCATGATACCCGCCATAGCTCGCGTCATGGCTCCGGTCATAGCTCAAGCCATAGCTCCTATCATGGCTCCCGCAATAGCACCGGTCATGACCCCTGCCGTAGCTCCCATCATGGCTCCAGCAATGACTCCAGCCCCGACTTCCCGCCCGGCCCGCGGCTTGACAGCGGGCTAGGCCCGTCTACATTTCACCGTCGATGGAAGTCGATCTCTTCCCGGCCTTGACGGAAACGAGATGAATAATGTGTCCCCGAAATCTCTACGCGGACCACCCGACCGAGGATGTCGCACAGCTTGTAGGCAAATGGGTCGTGTCCCAACGCGTGGTCAGGGCGTATCAGAAAAGAGGAACCGCGACGACCGACGACTCGGTGTACCACCAGCCGGCGGCCAGTCAGCCACGGGTGTAGGAATGCCACGACTTTGCCTAAGCCTATGTCACTCTCTGCCGAGACCGGTACGATGGTTATCACGTCCCCGTCCTTGATGAACGGGGTCATGCTGCTGCCCCACACCTGAAACCGCACTGACCGGCCCTTTTCCAGCACGTCCCGCGTGAGAGCTATGAAATCCGGCATGGAGAGCCGTCGTCTTTGCCCGAGTCTCATAGAGTGTGGATTGCCCGGCGTCTGCGGCCAGTCTGTCGCCATCTGCAGTCAGTCTGAGGATTCGCCCGGCCGGGCCAGCGAGTCGGCCAGCTTCACTGCGTCCGCGCTGGTCATCCCCGCCTCGACGCATCCAGCAACGAATTTCTCGCGTCCCACCTGTCCCAGCAGCGGCTTGAGTTCCCCGGTAGCTTTCTCCGCTTTGGGCCTGTCGCCGATGGCTGAAAACACTAAAATGGCTTGAGCGAGGTACTTCAGTGCCTTGTCGAACTCGCCCTTGGAATAGCAGGTGCTCCCGATGTTACGGAGATCACTCCCCACGGCCTGCTGATACCCAACCTTGCGGGCTATCTCCAACGACTCCTCGTAATGCCTGAGCGCCTCGTCGAACTCGCCCATGGAATAGTAGATGCTCCCGATGTTGCCTAGGTCGCTCGCCACGCCCTGCTGATACCCAATTTCGCGGTCTACGGCCAGCGCTTCCTCCTGGTACTTCAGCGCTCTGTCGAGTCTACCTCTGTAGCTGTAGATGAGCCCTAGGCTGCCGAGGGCGGCCGACACGCCCTGCTGATACCCGATTTCGCGGGCCATCGCCAGCCCTTCCTCACAGTACTTCAGCCCCTTGTCAGGTTCTCCTTTGACGCTATAGATGTGCCCGAGGCTGATGAGGGCACTCGCCACGCCCTGCTGATACCCGATTTCGCGGGCCATCGCCAGCACTTCCTCGAAGTACTTCAGCCCCTTGTCAGGTTCGCCTTTGACGCTGTAGATGTGCCCGAGGCTGCCGAGTGCGTATGCTCTCCCCTTCTTGTCTCCGAACTGCTCTGCCAACCGGACCGATTCCTCGTAATTCCTCAGCGCGTCGTCCAGGCGGCCCGGCGTGTAGTGGCATAGGCCAATCAGGTTGAACAGCGCGACAAGCTGTGTACCTTTGGCGTCTATCATGGCCTTCCGGAAGTACCCGATTGCCTCATCCCACTCGCACGCCCTCATCGCGTCCATGCCTGCATCGTAGCTCAACCGCACTGGGCCGGTCGACTTGGGCAGCCCGTCGAGGTACAGAGCCATTTTGTGCATGTCGCGCTGCATGCCGTCGAGCCTATTCGCGACAGTCTTCGCATGCCGTCTGCTGGGTCCCAGCTCATACACGATGGTGGTTACGATAGCTGTGATAACGATGCCTACTGCGGCGGGTGCGACTGCCCAAAAGACAAGAGGGTCGAAGTAGTGCCCGAGGAAATGCACCATCGGCAGTCAGTCTATGCATCCTGCACCCGCCGTCAAATCCCGTCGTCTTGACTTCTAACCCCGCCGGCGTAAGATTCGACCTGTTGTGGAACCCAAACCCCGCCCGGCCTTGACGGATTTGGAGTCGAGTATGGCGCTCCCGAGACTCCCCGAGAAGCTCTGACTCATGGGTATCGCTCCGCTCTTGCCACCAAAGCGTAAGAAGAACCGCACACTCCCCATCTTGCGGGAAGTCATAGCCGTGCTGGCATGGTCTTACGTGCTGGTGAAGCTCTTCGTCTACGACGTTGACGTGTACGTGGTCGAACGACTATGTCCGGCCATCGGGTGGGTCATACGCTACAAGTTCGTCGTTCTCGTAGTACTACTTGCGGTGGTATGGACGGCGACAAGGAAGCGGACCGTCCTGTTGTGGGGGCTGTACATCGCCTTCTATCCCTTCATCGTCCTGTTCTACAGAGTCCCGCTCTTCATATTCCGTCGGCGGAGCTGGGTACTGGCCATCGCCGTGCTGGACTCAGCGATGTCCTTCTTCAGGACGACCAGGGTGAATCTAGTCCTGTTGGCTCTGCTTCTGTCATCAGGGGTGATCGTGCTCGTGACAGCGCACAGGTGGCTACTCTGGCCGACAACCGCCTCACTTGCGGTTGTCCTGCTGTTCGCGTATGGTCTGATAATCGTTCGTGTATTCAAGACACCTGCAGTGTACCGTACGTTTACTGCGATACTGACTAAAATCCGAGGCGACAGGTCGGCCTTCGCTGTAGACGAGAGCCTAAGGGGTCTTCCGGTAGCGAGCTACGATACGAGCCAGATGGCAAAATGGAGCGGTACCCTGCAGACGTCTGTCTTGTACAACCGGCTCTGTCTGTTCGGGGCGAGAAAGCTGAGCGACTTCCGCAAAAGCGGCTTCATCTACTTCTCATCTGTAGCGACACTCCTCCTGCTCCTGATACTGACCGTCATAGTCTTCGCGCTCATCAACCTGGGATGCTACAAGATAGACCATGCATCGTTTGCCGCGTTGCATCCGCCAGCCCAGTTCACCTTTTTCTACTACAGCTTTAACCGCCTAGTCTTTAACTCCATACCCGAGCTGTCGCCTGCGATCCCGTTTACCCAAGCCGTGTCCATGGCAGAGTCGTTCCTTGCGTTACTACTGGGACTGGTATTTGGCTCTTTGCTCCTGTCCGAGAGAAAGCAAAAGCGTATGGAGGAGCTGGACGACACTATCAGGCGCTTGGAGGCTGAGGGCTCCGAAATGGAGCTTTTCATTCGCGACGAGTACCAGCTGAGCTGCGTTGAAGATGCGATGGCCGAACTGGTCAAGATGAAGGCGTCCTTTGCGACGTTCCTCTACAAGATATCAGAAAGCATCCCCTAGGGGCCAGAAGCACCACTGAGAAACGGGGACACGACAAATAGGTTCGGACGCGCCCGCGTTCAACATCGGGCCACACCCCCGCTCCGCCCGGCCATCAAGGCCATCGTGGATTCTAGATTGACGATTGCAGGTTGGCGGTTGGCCGCGGCTTCGCCGCGAGGCCGGGATTGAGGCTGAGGCTAAGGTAGAGAGACGACGCGGATCTGCGTCGCAGCTACAAGCCCCAAGCCTCAAGCCTTATGCTGGCCCAAACAGCTCGCAGCCGCGACCGACGGCCAATCCCTGATCCTGAGCCACCAACCCGTGGTCCCTCCTCCTGATTGACATCCCGCCCGCGAGTTCCTAGACCGCCAATAGGCAGGGCCCTGGCCTTTCAGCCCTGACGTCCGCCTCTGTCATTGGCCTTGACTCCGATGGAATACAAGTTACTATTCCGGATAATTGGGGGCGAGGCGCGGTGGTATCTCTTCCCTGTAGTCCAAAAGACAAAGCCATCGGTCTCGCCAGAGACGATTAGATCCGCGCGACGTCGAACGCCAACACGACGTCCGATGACACGGCAGCTCCCTGCATGAGGCGGGGACAGGGAGCCGAAGGAGGTGCCCGCCACAGTGAATCAAGAAGGAGTACTGTGGACGTAAAGGTGAGAAGACCTACGTTGTTCTGCCACTCAGATGTGACGGCCAGCGAAGGACCGCGCCCGCACCGGCCTATCTGGCTCCTCTTTCTGCTCCTGGTGCTGGTCGTTCCGTTCCGGACTGTCGCGGCCAGCCCTGGTGATTCAGATGTACCGTTGAACATGCTGCCCGAGCCGGTTGCCCCAGGAGTCGTGTTACTCGGCACCGCGCCGGCAACAGTGGAACGACCCGGTTCGGCAGCAGACATTGCCGCGACCATCACCAACGCTACCGGCAGTGCGACCGCCGCGGCGTCCAACTTCGCGCTGCAGATAGCACCGTACTGGTGGCCGCATGCGCCCAAGTTGACCTACGAGAAGTACAAGAGCGACGACCTCGTCAACAACTTCCTTCAGACTGCCAGCTTGTCCATGGTTACAGGTTCGGTCGCGAAGGCTCCCGGGACAGCACTTGGGTTTGGCGCCAGATTCTCGCTAGCGCGGGGGAACGTTGATACCGTCTTCAACGGCTATGCAAAGTCAATCCGGTTTATTGACTCGGTGGCCCGAACGATTGCCGGTAAGTCGAACGCATTGGCCGAGAGCGTTCGCGGCCATGACACCATCAGGATACGCCTGATGAGTGCATCTCTGGCCGCCAAGAGCGACACTGCCTGGCAGCGTCAGTTCAACAAAAGGAACGACATCGACAACGCACTCGCTGAGAGCATCGCGGCGAGAGACTCACTGGGCCATGGACGAGATCTTGCGCGCATCAAGACTACCGCGACCAACATGCCGTTTGAGCGATTCGGATGGAAGCTTGACGTGGCCGGTGGGACCGCGCTCAACTTCCGATCATCCGTGTACGACTCGCTTACGCGCGGCAAGTCGGGTGTATGGCTCACGGGCGGCTATGAGCACCGGCATTGGAGCCTGATTGGGACGGCGCGTCTCCTCACCGGACCGGCACCGGTGGATACAACGTCACTGGACTTCGGCGCACGGTTCACCCTGCCCGCGATCAAGAAGGCAGTGCCTTCGTTCGAGTTCATCTACCGCGCGCACCCCACCACGTTACCATCTACTATGCAGCGAATACGCTTCGATGGGCTCGTCGATGTTCCAGTCGGTACGAACAAGGCGGTCTCGGTAACGGTCGGACGCGATTTCGGTGCCTGGAAGAAGGCCAAGATGATTCTCGTGCTGAAGCTGCATATGGGCTTTGGCACCAACAGACCACTCTAGGAGCCCACGGCTGGAGATAATGAGTCACTTCCAACGCCAACGGAGGATCGAAGCAATGCCCGGCCCCTGTCTCTGGCACATACGAAGTCTTGGTGAATTCAGCTGGGATTTGGGGTCTGCGGCTGCGCGCTGGACTCTGAGCACCAGCCGGGAAACTCGTTTGTTCGAACGATCGTAAACCAAGGAGGAGAACTGTGGACAAAGAGGACAGAAAACCGACGCTGTACTTCTACTCAACGAGAGGCAAACCTGTTGACCTGAGCATCAAAGTGCAAGATGGACACCGGGGTTCCACCGCGGGACCGAACGTCCCGCCGCGGAAGCCAGACGAGCGTCAACCAAATCCCCTGCCGGTTCACCTTGCGGATGATGGAAAGGAGCTTTGGGGGCGGGACATGCTGTACACAACAGAAGTTGTCGCCATGACCCCAGAACCCAGGACGAGGGTGACTTATGAACTATCGGGTGTCGACGATGCCGACTCACAGGTCAATATTCGCCCCCACCCAGGGGATGACGCCAAGGCAAAGGGCGA
The DNA here is from genome assembly GCA_035505375.1 of bacterium. NCBI lineage: Bacteria > bacterium. The sequence goes on from DATJQV010000089.1 coordinate 7,490, forward strand.
TACGGTCGAATTTGCCCCGACATTCATGTTCCTCCGACCGAAAGAAGACGTTGAGGGCGATCAGATTCCCGAGGCGCGGCACGATAGCTCTTCCGAAGTCAAGCCGAACCCAGAGACGCGGACCGAGGACGGTGCCAAGGTCAACGTCAATTCGGACTCCACGGCACAGCACAAGAACGATGCCGAGGACAACACGAACCCCGAGGTGCCGTCCGAGCCCAAGCCACCACCAAAGGGCCCTGCTAAGAACAATCAGAACTTCGTGACCTTGAGCTTGAATGTCTTGCACGATCTTCTGGACAAGCTCACTGACGTCCTGAACTTCGGCCGTATTCTGTCCATCGGCGTCCCAGGCTTCATCGTGAACTTCAGCATGCTCATGTTGTTCTCGCTCTTCTCCGCGCGCATGCCGACACCGACTCAATGGGTGGTCGAGAGAGTGAACGAGAGTGGCATAAGGCGCGATACCATTGAGTTCACCGGGACAGCCGGTAGCGCGGTGCCCATCGCCCAATTCGATAGCGGCGGAGGCACGAGAACTGTGGTCCCTGTCTATTACGAACAGAATAGGGGCGTTCACGGACTCAGCTTCATCGATCGGAGCCGGATTGAGTTCGACGCCGAGCGAGTCGCCAGTCAACCGTACTACTGGTTATACTGGTTCATCGGCTCAATCCTCGTAGGCAGCTTGATCAGTCAGTGGGGTCATCGAGAACTGAGGAAGCGCGAAGTCCCTCATGGAATCTGGACCCGGATGATTCGGCTGGCTGGGAGTTTTGAGCCTCCCATGCTCGATGTCGTCAAGAATACCAGACCCTGGAATCTGAAAAAGCTGCGCGACGCTCTGCGTAAGCTGGAGCCAGCTGTTACTCGCGATGAAAGACGCGCTTGTGACGACTTGCGGGAGGACCTTCTGGAGCCGGCTGTCTCTCGCAGAGAAGAACGCGCGGACTTGCAGAACGACCTCTTGGAGTTGGCCGCGTCTGACAAAGAGAGACGCGCGTATGACAACTTGCTGGTTGACCTCGAGCTCGCTCGGCATGGGAGCGACGAACCAAGTTGGTCAGCGCTCCACCTGCCGCTCTTGCGCCAGACCATGATCGCTTCGCAGAACGTCACATACTGGGACCACCTGACCAAGGAATACTGGCGATTTGCTGAGTTCGCGGTCAACTGCCCGGTGGCGGTCTCACTCTTCTGTGTTTTCCTCGGATCATACTTCCTTTTGCTTTCCGCGATGTATGGCGGCGGAGCCTGGCTAGTCGGTGTCGTACTGGCATCGTCGGGCGTCGCGGTTTTCGTGGCCGCGCAGTTGTGGTGGAATCCCGTCGTAGCCTTCGCATCGTTCAACAACTACAAGATCGCCCGCTCCGGCCTGATTGCCGGCCTGTCGTTATTCCCTGCCACACAGCCCGACGTCAAGAACCCTATGCAAGAGGTGTATACGGACTGCGCCGAGTTCCGCAAATGGTACTGCGATCACTATCAAGGCAGTCTGGCGCTGCACAACCAGGGCCTGTGCGATAAGAAACCGCCCTTCGCCTGCCACAATCCGACGCCCCTGCCAGAAGGAGACGGCACTTCCATTCCGAAGGAACCGACGAAGACGCCTCGCGGCACGCAGCCCTCAGAAGAGGCCGATTCCCACAGGGGGAAATAGGCACAGCTACTCGTTCATGACGGCGTCAATTGCATCGGTCTGCGCCTCCAATTCCGCCCGCCGATTTGACCTCCCCGTCCCGAGTCCTAAGAATGGAGCCATGCCAGGGCCGGGCTCAACCGTAACGGGCCATAAGGTGGTCCACGGACTACGAAACCGGAACCAAGCAACAAAAGGAGAGCTCCGAACAATGGAGCCAAGGAGAAACTAGCATGCGCGTAGCGACTTTCAACGTCGAAAACCTGTTCAGTCGTCCGGTCGCAATGAACTACAGCGACAAAGGAATGGGGCAGCCTGTCTTGGACGACTTCCACGACCTGAACACGCTCCTGCGAAAGGAGACCTACAGCCCTGCCGACAAGCAGGAGATCGAGCGACTCTGTGACAAGTACAAGCTGACGGACCGGAACTCAGACCATCACGAGATGGTGCTGCGCGAGGTCAGAGGCAAGCTATGGCAACAGCACCAGAACGGCACCCGGGATTGGATCGCGACCGGCAGCAACGACTTTCTCGGTTGGGTCGAGCTTGTCTACGAGGCAATTGACGACCGCGCGATCCAGAATACGGCCAAGGTAATCGCCACTGTCAATGCCGACATCCAGATCATGGTTGAAGTCGAGAATCGTCCGACGCTGCAGCGCTTTCATGATGCGGTACTGAAGCCGGAGCTGGCTGCCGGACAGCAGCCCTACACGTTCATGCTGCTTATGGAGGGAAACGATGAGCGCGGCATCAACGTTGGCATCCTGTCTCGCATGCCAGTCGTTCTCATGAAGTCGAATGTCGAGCTCCGCAACAATTCCGGCCACCCGCTCTTTGCCCGTGATTGCGCGCAGTTCTTCATCGACCTGGGAGCGAACCGGCGCCTGTGTATCTTCGCCAATCACTTATCGAGCCAGGGGTCCGACCACACCGGCAAGCGCCGCAAGGAACAGGCCGACAAGGTGCGGGAACTCGTGGACTCGGTCTTGAAACAGAAACTGGCCACGGATGTCATCGTCTGCGGCGACATGAACGAACCCGAAGCGGACGGTCACCTGCAAGCACTGCTTAACCCGAACGCGGACAACAAACTCCAGGATGCGATGGACCTGCCTCAGTACCCGGAAAGCGCGCAGTTCCCCGGAACCTACAGCAACGGGACGAAGAGCAACAAGTTCGACTATCTTCTAATGTCCAAAGACCTGGTGAGCCAGGTCAAAGCGGTGGGCGTAGAACGGCGCGGTACCTACTCGAGTCAGAAGTGGACACCGTTTCCGACCGTTACCGACGAACGCAGCCAGGCATCCGACCATCATTGTCTCTGGGCCGATCTGAGCTGAGTCCGTCCTCAGGCTGCGTACCCGGTAGCGACGTCAAGCGGCCTTGCCCGCACGCGGGCGAATAGGTACGGGCCCCGGTCCGACAGCGTGCCGAACGGAGAGTTCTCAAGGCACGACGGAACCCCGATGGCCTACGGTCGTACCGTGTCGCAGGGACTTCGGGATTGCGCCCCGATTCCGCCCGGCCGTCTCGAATGAGCTTACAACCCACAGCCGGCAGCAACGTCATTCAGGATCGTAGATTTCCGATTCTAGATTGGGCGCGGCGACTGCGTCGCAGCTTCAAGCCGGTTTCTCCCCAAGCCCCATCAGCGGGGACGCAAGTCCCAAGCCCTAACGACGAATGAAGAAGGCGTGCACCTGTCACCCCGTTGGGGTGAGACCGCCTCAAGCCGCAAGCTTGAGTTCGTGAACTAGCGGTTGGCGGTTAGCGGTCAGGAACCGGCTCAGGGAGTGGAGTCAGTTCCATAGTAGAACCAGGTTAGCTGGATTTCAGGTTCGTCAATGATGTTCTCCACAGTCGTGTCGTTTCTGTAGATAACGTAGTACGTACCTGCGCTATTGAACGTGTAGTTGATCGTGTTGCACCCCTTGTACCCGCGAGTGTGGAAATCACCCCGGATGGTGGGCGCGGTGCCGTGCACCCAGTTGTTGGCGTTGTCCTCCGTCACAAGCACGCACGTAAACGGCAGGCTGTCCGGCGCATCCAGAGAATCGACCGAAACGCCGTCGGCCTCGATGTAGGGCGGGAAATCCTTGAGCATCATCTTGCTCGTGACCGTCACCCTGTAGGGCTGGAACGTGCCAGGCGCAAGAACCAGCTCCGGGCTCCCTGTATTGATCAGATCGTGTTTCGCATTCGGGACATCGTCCTTTTCGCAGCGCACCAGTACGCACAGCAGAGCGGCGGCGGCTGCAACCCGCAGCGTAAGGCGGTATCCGAGCACGAAGTCAGGCTTCACTCTTGTCTCCTTTGCTGGTCGTTATTCCTCGCGCAACCTAGTCCGGGCCTTGGCCGGCCGTTCCGAATTGGCTTCCGGCCACCGATCGTGGTCAGCCGGATACGGTGGCGACTGCCCGGACGGTAGCGCGGAATCATAGCCGGAACATGAATTGAGTCAAATTGGATAGGGGTCGCGCGACTGCGTCGCAGCTACAAGCCCCAGACTGCAAGCCGAAGGCCCGCGGCGGGAGGCCGTACGCCGTCAGCCTTCTGCCGGATGGGTCAGGTCGCAGGAGAAGACCCGAAGCGTACCTTGATGTTCATAGCCGGCCCGTTCGAGGGCGGAGTGCATCGGGCGGTTCTCCATGTCGGTCTCTGCCACGACCGTCTTGAGCCCTCTCTCTTGCAGGAGCGCCGTTCCTTTCATCAGCAGGTCGAAGCCGTAGCCTGAGCCCCGCAGTTCCGGTACAACCCCGATGTAGTTGATGCTGCCTTCGTTGTCGACCTCGATCCGTTGCGGCACGACGAGGCCGCAGAGGCTTCCGTCGGGAAGGTAGCCGAGCTGCCATTGGTCGGGCAGGAACTCAACGTCCTTGAGTATCGCCATGTACCTTTGACCCATGTAGTCCAGGCCGTACTCCGCGACGTCTGCCTTGTCCTCGCGGTCGAGGCTGCCCTCGGTGACCCGCCGCGCCGCATCCGCGAACGCGCCCTCACCGACGATGGCCATGGAGCGGTATTCCAGCCGGGTCGGCACTTCGATGGCGGCGCCCGCGTCCTGCCAGACGTACCGTTTCTTCTCCTGGAACTGACCGAACCCGACCGCTTCAAGCAGTTCCTGCTTGCGGGCCGGATCCCGCTCGTAGATGTCGTAGATGGCCGCCTTGGTACCGGTTGCGCCGGACCGGGCGAGCCGGGCGAGGGCAGTTGTCAGCAATCCTCTGCCCGTCTCCCGGAAGTCGACCGACTCATCGACGTACATCCCGAACATGTCGAATGCGGTGGAAGAACGGCCATAGAGGAAGAAGACGCGGCCAACCGGGTTGCCGTCGTTCTCCGCCACGAAGCAGAGGTCGGGCGAGCTCTTTCCTTCCCTCCAGAATCGCCTGACCACGTCGGCCAGCCAACCAGCCCCACCCAGCGCGCAGCAGGCTCCGAGTTCCTCTGCCCTGATTGTCCGTATCGTCATGAACAAGTGTAGATGACGCCCGTGACCTGTCAAAGCCAGACCGGCGTAAACAAGCCCGCCCGGAGCCGGCGCTGGACACGACCCCCCCCAGAACCGATATTGAAGCCACGAAAGCACGAAAGACACGAAGCGGACAGGATGAACCACCGATGCACTGCCTGACAGGGGCCTCGGGGGCCAACACGGATAGCCGGGCAGATGTCTCCGCCAAAACCATCTGTGTTCATCTGTGTCCATCCGTGGTTGGTCGGTCGCGTCATCCGGTTTCGTGGCCATCTATCTCGGATTCAGGGGACCCGCGCCGGCTTGACTTCTCGGCTCGCGCGAAGTATGCTTAGCCCTCCATGTCCTATCTATTCTATGGGGTTGCGTCGTGTGGCCCTGCCGAAGTGAAGACGACGCGTTGACGGCTGACCGAACCCTACCCGACCTTGTAATCGGCGACCTCGTAATCAACCCGCCTATCATTCAGGGCGGGATGGGTGTACGGGTGTCGGCGTCGCGGCTGGTTTCGGCCGTCTCGAAGGAGGGAGCGCTCGGAGTCATCGCCACGGTCGGGCTGGGCGAGGAACTGCTCGACATGACGCCCGACTACCCGAGGCGAGCGGAACTCGGCCTTCGCGAGCAAATCCAGAATACGAAGAAACACACCCACAACCCGTTCGGCGTGAACGTCATGTGCGCTCTGACCAACTACGACAACCTCGTCCAGGTTTCCGTCGCCGAAGGCGTGGCCGCAATCATCTCCGGCGCCGGCCTGCCGATGAAGCTGCCCGGCCTCGTGTCCGACCGGCACGTCAAGCTGATACCCATCGTATCTTCAGCCCGTGCCGCCGGTCTCATCTGCAAGACCTGGCAGAAGCGGTTCAGCCGCCTGCCGGACGCGCTGGTCGTCGAAGGGCCGCTGGCCGGTGGCCACCTCGGCTTCTCACACGACCAGATTCTGGACGTGGAGGCGTTCCGGCTGGAGCGGCTGGTCACTGAGGTGCTGGAGGTAGCCCGCGAGCACGGCAACATCCCGGTCATACCTGCGGGCGGCATCTACGACGGCAGGGACATTGCGAAGTTTCTCCGGATGGGCGCGTCCGGGGTTCAGATGGCCACCCGGTTCGTCTGCACCCACGAGTGCGACGCCGCCGACGCCTACAAGCAGGCCTTTCTCGATTGCCGGAAAGAGGACATCACGGTCATCCATAGCCCGGTCGGAATGCCGGCCCGGGTCATCAAGAATGACTTCGTGGAGCGATACCTCAAGGGCGAGAAGGTCAACTTCGGTTGCCCCTACCACTGTCTTCTGACCTGCGAGCCGGCGGTCGCCGGGTATTGCATCGCCCAGGCCCTGCTCGCGAGCTACCGCGGCCAGATGGACAATGGCTACGCGATGTGCGGGGCCAACGCCTGGCGGTGCAACAAGATTGTCTCGGTCCACGAGTTGATAGAGGAACTGGTCGAAGAGTGTGCCGCGGCCCTGCACGGCCAACCTTCAAGCTAGAAGACGGTTACTCGAAGTTTCGGGAACACACCCTTGTCTCATTTCGCAGCGCGGTAAGGGCATCGGACCACGACCCAGTTCCGCCCGCCCGGTTGACGGGCCGTGCTGACTCCCAGGCCCAATCGCAGCATCCCGGTGATGCTTCCTGACGACAACCTCAGAAAGCGGATACAGGACATCGTCGAGGTCGGGGCTCAGGTTGAGTCCAAGGCTTGCTACGAAGCCGACCCGGAGTTCTCCCCTCTTTCCGACGACGAGCAATAGCTCGTCCATTTGACTCCGCGCCTGTGAGCCCTAGAATCGATATTCAGCCGAGCCGGTTAGGCACGAAAGACATCGCGTGGCCGGACCGGATACGAGCTGTGGCCTGCAGGATGTTACAAACGGAGGAAAACCATGGAGAGTAAGCGACCCGGAATCGCCAGACCCCGCAGCAGCGCCTGGTACGGTTGGGTGCCGGACCTGCCGGACCAGCGCGACTTGATGTACGCCGCAATCCGCAAGGTACCGCGAAAGCTGCCCAAGTCCGTGGACTTGAGCCCGAAGTGTCCGCCGGTCGAGAATCAGGGCCAACTCGGCAGTTGCGGATCCAACGCGCTGGCCGGCGCGCTCGAGTTCCTGGAAATCAAGGATGGAGACAAGCTTGTCGACCTGAGCCGGCTGTTCATCTACTACAACACGCGCGTGGTCGAGGGCACGGTGGACACCGACAGCGGAGTCATGATTCGTGACGCCGTGAAGACGCTCGTGAAGCTGGGCGTCTGCTCGGAACAGAGCTGGCCGTACGTCATCGCGCGGTTCAAGCAGAAGCCGAGCCCGGCATGCTACAAGGAAGCCATCAATCACCAGGTCATTTCCTATCACCGCATCGCAAATCTCAACGAGATGAAGACCTGCCTGGCCGACGGTTTCCCGTTCGTCTTCGGGTTCACGGTCTACGACGCTTTTGAGTCTGACGCGGTGGCCAAAACCGGCGTGCTCAACCTGCCGAAGCCGGACGAGCAGCAGGTCGGCGGTCACGCGGTCATGGGTGTGGGATACGATGACGCCAAGCAGCGCCTGCTGGTGCGTAACTCGTGGGGCGATGACTGGGGCATGAAGGGATACTTCACGATGCCCTACGACTACGTCGAGTCCCGCAACCTCTCGGACGACTTCTGGACGATCCGGAAGGCCGAGAACATCTAGGCGCGTCGGACGAAGGGAAGCTGCAAGCCTCACGCCTCAAGCTCCGGACCGAGGCTTGTGGCTTAAGGCCGAACGCTAGGCTGTAACTTCTATCGTGCCGGGAGCGCCGGCTATGGCCGAGCCGACCACCGCGGCAAGGATACCTGCATCCTGAGCCCGGCGCTGGAATTCGGCGACACGGTTCTCAGGCAGCACAACCAACAGCCCGCCTGAACTCTGGGACTCCCAGAGGATGTTCTTCAGGGCAGGAGAGATCTCGCCCTTCCATTCGACCTTGTCCTCGAAGGAACTCTCGTTCATGGCGACCCCGGCGTCGATCATCGTCTCCGCCAGGCTGAGGACCTTGGGCAGCAGTGGTATGGCCGAGGCGCTGAACCGGAGCCGCACGCCGCTCCCCTGCGCCATCTCCTGCGCGTGACCGATGAACCCGTAGCCGGTGATGTCGGTGGCGGAGTGGACGTCGCAGGCAAGCATCGCCTCGGACGCGGCGCGATTGAGTTGCATCATTGACCGCGTCGCCGCCTGATACAGCTCCGGGTCGACTTCGTCCTGGGTCATCATCGCCTGCGCGAACACGCCGCAGCCCAGCGGCTTCGTGAGGATGAGGACGTCGCCGACCTTTGCCGCCGCGTTGGTGACAATCCTGTGCGGGTCAATCCGACCGGTCACCGACAGCCCGAACTTGATTTCCTTCTCGTTGAACGTGTGCCCGCCCGCGATCACCGCTCCTGCCTCCGTGACCGTATCCTGTCCGCCGCGCAGGATTTCGGCCAGCACCTTCTTGTCCATCAAGCCCGGGAAGCCGACGATGTTGAGGACCGTCAGCGGCGTCCCGCCCATCGCGTAGACGTCCGAAAGGGAGTTCGCTGCCGCTATCCGGCCGAACGTGTACGGGTCCTCGACCATCGGCGTCAGCAGGTCAACAGTCTGGACCAACGCGAGGCCGTCCTGCAACAGGAACACGCCCGCGTCGTCAGCAGTGCTGATGCCCACGAGCAGCCGCGGGTCCTTCTGGGGTGAGAGCCCCTCGAGTGCTTGCGCTAACTGCGCCTTGCTTAGCTTGGACGCTCAGCCGGCGCAGGTCACGGTAGCAAGTATGCCACGCTTAGCCATGTTCCTCCGTAGGTTCCAGTTGCCAGGTACCAGTTACCAGGTGGACAAGACCGTCCTGACACTGGGAACTGGTCACTGGACACTGGTCACTTTCTGCCTGAGTATTCGGACTTCGCCTTTGCGCTGCGTCACGCCGCGCGAGTCGAGGTGGTTGAGCAGCGGGATAAGGTATTTCCGGGTCGTGCCCAGTTCCTGCCTGATTTCTGAGGCGGTCAGCTCAGGCTTCCGTGCGAACTGAGCCTTGACCTTCTGCTCTGCCAGCGCGACCGTGTCGCGATGGAGTACTACCGACTCGCCGACGTCAACCAGATGACCGGATTCGAGCAGGGCGACCCTTGCCTGCTGCGCGAGCTTCTTGTCCACTCCGGCCAGCGCCTCTTCAAAACTGGGCGGAGAAAAGCCCGTTTCCTGGAACAGTTTGTCGAGGCGGTCGAACTCCTTCTGCAAGGCCGGGCTGAGCCTCATCTCGTGCGCTGCCAGCTTGACCCGGTCGTCTTCTAGCACCACCTGTCCCTCTTTGAGCAGGGCGGCGAGCACCGCCTCAAAAAGAGGAAGGGACATTGGCGCGGCCGGATGGCCTGGGGCACGACCCGGAACTCCAGAAGCGCCACGGTCATGTCCCGCGCCGGACTTGGACCGCAACTCCGGCCGCTTGAGCCCGACCCGCAACGGGTTCTCGTTGTGGAACTGGGTTAGCGCCCCGACCACGGCCGCACGCGCCTCCCCGACCATCTTCTCGTGGACGATGTACTCCTTGCCCTCGAACTCGAGCTTCCGCGCTCGATTGGTCGTAAGCAGCAGGTCGAGCATCTCCTTTGCGTCGGCGTCGGCCAATGCCAGGTCTTTGGCCGCTTGCGCGAGCGTCCTCGCGTCGAACCGGTGCTTGACCAGATACTGCTCCAGCACGCTTCCGGCCTCGCCGGTACGGAGCGCCCTGAGCCGTATCACCACGTCTTCGTCGAACCGGCGCTCCTTCGACGGGTTCGCCTCGAGCACGATGCCGCCACCGATGGTCTGCTGTGGTGCGAACGTCCTCACAACATAGTGGTCGTTCCAGTCACAAACGACCGGTTCCTCGGCGCGCACCTGGACCAGCGCCTCCTGCCCTGGTGCCAGTTCCTTGGTGTCGAGCAGCGCCACGCGGCACATCACCTCGGCAGTGCCGATGTGCAGTTTGAGGCTGGACAGGTTCTTGAAGGGCTTTTCGACCGACTTGAGCAGGTACATTGTCGCATTGAAGTTTGTCGTCGGTGCGTAGTAGCCCGGGGTCGCAAGCACGTTGCCGCGCACGACCGCCTCACGTTCAAGCCCCTGCAAATTCAGGGCCGCACGTTCTCCCAGCCCCAGCATCTCCAGCATCTGGTTGTGCCGCTGGATACCCCTGACCCGCACCTCGCGCTTCTGCGGGAGCAGATCAAGAGTGTCGCCGACGCGGACAAGGCCGGACAGGACCGTGCCGGCCACGACCGTGCCGAACCCCTTCATCGAGAAGTTCCGGTCAACCGGCATCCGGAATACGCCGCGGTCCGGTTTGGCCTCGACCTTCTTGGAAAGGTCGATGATCGCCTGCCGCAGTTCGGGCACGCCCCTGCCAGTAACGGCGGATACCGGAATCATCGGGGCACGATCGAGGAAAGAACCCTTCACCATTTCGCTGATATCCAGTTTCACCATCTCGACCCACTCGTCGTCGACGAGGTCCGCCTTGTTGATGGCGACAAGCCCTCTTCTGATGCCCATCAAGCGGCAGATTTCGAAATGCTCGCGGGTCTGCGGCATGACCCCGTCGTCGGCAGCTACGACCAGCACCACGAGGTCGATAGTGCTCGCGCCGGCCAGCATGTGCCGGACAAAGCGCTCGTGTCCGGGCACATCGATTACCGTGATGTCGGTACCGAGGAAGGCGAAGCCGAGATCGGTAGTCATCCCCCGCTCTTTCTCTTCCTTCAGACGGTCGGGGTCAGTGCCGGTCAGGGCTTTGACCAGCGCCGACTTGCCGTGGTCGATGTGCCCGGCCGTTCCGACGACTACGTGCAACTAGTTCTCCTGCCCTTCATTCGTCATTCGCACTTCGTCATTCGTCATTGTCTAGAAGCTCTTCCTGTCATTGCACCCCGCAACCCCGAGTTCGGCGCGGTACTTGGCAACAGTCCGTCGCGAGATGTCGATGGACTCAAACTTCAGTCTGGAGCAAATCTCATCGTCGCTCAAAGGACTCTTCTTGTCTTCGGCGTCCACGATTGCCTGGATCTTCTGTTTGATGCTGGTGCGCGACTTGTCACCGGCCCCGGCCTTGAAGAAGTAGTCAAAAGGAAAGATGCCCTGTTCGGTTTCGAGATACTTGCCGGCAATCGCCCTGGAAACGGTGGAGGCATGGACCCCGATGATGTCGGCGGCCTGCTTCAGGGTCGCTGGTTTCAGGTGCTGCTTGCCGTGCAAGAAGAAGTCGTGCTGCTGCTCAATGATCAGTTCCACCAGCCGCTTCAGCGTCCGGCGCCGGGACTCGATACCCTTCAGGAACATTAGTGCCCGCTGCAGTTTGTCACGCGCGAACCGCACCTGCTCGGGCGCGTAGTCCTTCGGACTCCGCAGGATATCGACGTACCGCTGGGAAAGCCGCAGCCGCGGGAAGCGCTCGTCATTGGCGCTGGCAACAAGCTCGTTGCCCTGCCACTCCACCGAGAAATCGGGTGAGACGTAATCCGGCGTACCGGGCGCGAAACAACGGGCCGGTCGAGGCTCGAGCGTAAGCAAACGCTGCACCGCCTTGCGCACGTCATCCTCCGAAACCCCGCACAGATTGGCGATCTTGGCGGTCTGCTTCCTTACCAGCAGGTCCCAGTGGTTGGTCAGCAGCGCGCGTTCGAGCGAATTGGCCCCGGTGGTAACTGCCGGGGAGTTGGGGTCGGCTTCCGCCAACTCGAGCTGGACAAGGAAAGACTCCCGCCGGTCATGGCAGGCGATGCCGCCCGGCTCCAGGCGCTGGATCGCGTAGAGTATCGACCGGAGACGGTCCACATCCACTTCCTGCTGCTGCGCCATCTCCTCGTCCGACATGGTCAGGAACCCATCTTCGTCCAGCGATTCTATTATGAACTCCGCGACCGGAGCATCCTCCTCGCTCAGCACGCTGCGGAGATGCGGCATCAGGCACTCGGCCAGTCTCTGTTCCGGCCCGGCCGCAAGCTCGGCGGCCGAGGTCTGGTCGTCGTCCGTACGCGAACCGGCATACGCGACCGGTGACCAGCCATCGTCGGGCATCAGCTCGTTGATGGTGTACTCCTCGCCTGGATTGGTTTCAATCCGGGTCTCGTGAGTCTCGGGAGCCGGTACGTTCTCAGCCGGAACCGGCGCGGCGGCCTCCGGTGCGGGTTCTGAAATCGAGGCAATGACGTCCGCCTCGATCGTACCCGGGCTGTCGTCGGACTCTTCCAGCGCCGGGTTCTTCTCGATCTCCTCGCGCACGAGCCGCTCGAGATCGAGCGCCGAGACCTGGAGCAGCTTCATCTGCAGGATGAGCTGCGGCGTCAGCCGCATCTCGAGCCCCTGTTTGATTTCCATCTCGAGCCCCAGCCTCATATCCGGAACCTCTCGCCCAGATAGACCTGTCGCGCCTTCTCATCATTGACGAGGTCGTCGGATGTACCGGACAGAAGCACTCGCGCGTCGTACATGATGTAGGCCCGGTCGGTAATCTCCAGTGTCTCCCTCACGTTGTGGTCGGTGATGAGAACCCCAAGCCCTTCATCCCGCAACTGCCGGACTATGTCCTGGATCTCGGCCCGGACGATGGGGTCAATGCCGGTAAACGGCTCATCCAGCAGGAGGAATGAGGGATTCGATGCCAGCGCGCGGGCGAGCTCGACGCGCCGCCGCTCGCCGCCGGACAGCGTGCCGCCCCGCTGCTTCCTCAGTTGTCCGACGTTGAACTTGGCCAGCAACTCGTCGACCCGGACGGCCTGTTCGGCTTTCGGCACGCCCAGCATCTCCAGAATCGCCCTGACGTTATCCTCGACCGACAGCTTTCTGAATATTGAAGGTTCCTGAGGCAGATAGCCGAGGCCGAGTCTTGCCCGCTTGTAGACGGGCATCCTCGTGATGTCGTGCCCGTCCAGCGTAATGGCGCCCTGCTCGGGCCGGATGAACCCGGTTATCATGTGGAATGTCGTGGTCTTTCCGGCGCCGTTCGGACCCAGCAATCCGACAATCTCTCCGCGCTCAAGGTCGAGACTCACACCGTCGACGACCCGGCGTTCGCCGTACCGTTTCACCAAGTCCCGGGTCTCAAGCTTCATGCGATAGTAGCAGGCTGACGTTCAGGTTCATGGTAATTCCCGATTGCGAATTCCTGATGCCCAACAAACTCTCAATCACGTCCAAGGCGCGACCGTTCGTCGGGAATCAGTCATTGGTCATTTCTTCAGATTGCTCTTGCCGTTACGAATCAGCTGTCCTGAGCTCATTTCGCTCACCGCAACCTGGTCGATGGCGCCGCCGGCGACTCGAAGCTCGATGGCCTTGCCTGCAACCACGATTGAGTCCCCGGTCTCAGTGCGGTAGTCTCCGGTCGCCCGATTGCGGATATCGACCCGGTGCAGCGCGCCGTCCTTGACCCAAAACACCATGGTGTCGCCGCTTGCCCGACTCGCCGTGTCGTGCACACGGGGACTACCCAGCGCCAGTCCCGAATCCGGCCCGGACCTGAAGTCTATCGTATCGCATTCAAGCTCGGTCGTACCTGACTCCAACCGCACGCCGCCCTGCGCCAGTGCCCGCGATGACTTCTGATACCATGACATCTGCCGGCTGGTCACGCGAGCGGAGTCCGTGTCACGCCGCCAGGTCAAGACCGGGTTTGAGTCGACAATTCCAACGTCATCGTCAAGGTCATAGGTACCCTTGTCCCCGGTCACCCTGAAGGTGCGATTGATATTCTCCAGCTCCACTCCGGAGTCCGCCAGCACAAGCTTATCCTTGGAATGATAAAGCAGCTTCGGAGCCCGGATGTCAAGCGACTCCTGACGAACGCGCACGTTGCCGTAGAGTTCGGCCAGCTTGTCGACGAGATGATAGCGGGCCGAATCGGCCCATATCTGCGCGTCGGGATTAGTGATGTGAACCGCGTCCTGAATGAACGCCAGCCCCTTGGCCTCATACATCCGCGCCAGATTCGCGGTTATGTGTGTTTGATCGTCGGTCACCACCACGCTGTCACGAAACACGGTTGCGTCGCCATCCGGGGTACGCTCGATGGACATGTGCTTCGCGCTGAGATTAGACGCGGCGCTCAATCCCAGGCAACACAGCAGCCCCGCCAGAATAGGTCCGACAGGTCCTATTCGCCCCATCACTGCTGCCTACTTTCCGGTCTCGAATTCGTAGTCCGAAGTCCCTCTTACCGGACTCAGAATGTCGATCTTGGTCAACGCGGCATCGGACACCAACCCCTTGCCCTCTACTCTGCCTTTGGGAGTCTCGATCACCAGGTTGGCGTCAGTTCTGACCAGCCGGCGCTGATTGCTCCAGGCGAGAGAATCGGTCACGAGCACCGTGCTGTCTGCGGTCCGCACGACGACATGGCCACGTGCAACCAGGTCTTCGCTCTGTGAGTATATCGAACCTCCGTCCGCCACCAGCGTGGAGTTGATACCACCGGCTTCGCTGTAGAACAACACCCGCACACCGTTCACATCGGTGCGCTGCACCGGGTCGTAGACATACGCCTTCTGTGCTTCCAGGGTGTACAACCGCTTGCCGCTGGAGCTCTCATGCACGGTGAATCCCTCGATTTCCTGGCTGGGCGGCACCGGATTCGGGCCGCAAATCGGCTTGTCGTTGCAGCTGAGCAGGATGCATACCGAGGCTACCAGCACGCCGAACGTCGTCCACTCACGGTCCGACCTTCTGCCTTCTGCCTTCATCCTGCGACTGCCCCCGCTTTGCCCCACGACACCCACTCGTCCGGATGTTGCCGCACCTGATCGAGCAAAGCCCGCACGGCAGCCCGCTCGTCTCCCGGCGGATACACGTCGATTCTAATACGGCCATTCCGTAATCTGGCAAATGCCGGCACTAGCCCCCTGCCCTCCCGTGCCGCCAGCTTGAATCCGATATCCGGCAGCCGCATCCTGACGCCGTCGCACTCAACCCAAGTCTGGTTGCCCTGGCTCGTGTTGTCCAGCATGAACCCGGTAATCGACACCTCACCCCTCGCCCCGCGGATGGCTTGCTTGAGTCCCATGGCAATGGTCACGCCTCCCGATCGACGCAAACCCGACAGCTGCCGGTCCAAGGTACGGTCGCGCTGCTTTCCGACTGCCAGAACGACCCTGCAGCCATTGCGGCTGAATACCTGCGGAAGGTACTCCCACAGTCCGAAATGGAAAGAAGCCATGGTCGCATGCAATTCTCGTTCCAATGCTTGATCACGTAGATTCTCGCCACAAACCACGGCACTGTCAACTAGTGCATCCCCCTTCCGAGTGCCCAATCTCGCCATGGTCGCGATGTTCAAACCAAGGCGCCAGCCATTCCTGACCCAGAACCACCGGCTGTCTTTCCCCGTGATAATGCGCAGGTTACGCCGAATCTCACGGCGGTAGTCGGGCCGCAGTACCAAACATGCCAGTACGATCGTGCGGGAAAGGAATGCCGCTGGCTTATCGGGCAGCGCCCGCACCAGCGCGAGAGCGACGCCGGGCAAACTCATGGCCGGCCTTGATAAACTCGTGGAAAAGCGGATGCGGCTTGAGCGGCCGCGACTTGAACTCCGGATGGAATTGGGTTGCCAGGAAGAAGGGATGACCCTTGAGTTCGACTATCTCCACGAGCCTTCCGTCCGGCGACCTGCCCGTGGCCAGCAACCCGTTCTTCTCCAACTGGGACAGGTACTTGAGGTTGACCTCGTAGCGGTGCCGGTGCCGCTCCTGAATCGACGTCGTGCGGTAGCAGCGGTACGCGAGGCTCCCCTTGCGTATTCGGCAGGGCCACGCGCCGAGCCGCATCGTGCCGCCCTTGCGCCTCACACCGCGCTGGCGCGGCATCATGTATATGACCGGGTAGGGGGTCCGCGGATTGAACTCGGTGGAATTCGCGTTATCCAGGCCGCACTGGCTCCGGGCAGTCTCAATCACCGCCGACTGCAGCCCGACGCAGAGTCCGAGGAATGGCAGCCGGTGCTCGCGGCAGTACTTCACCGCGCAGAGCTTGCCTTCGATTCCGCGCACACCAAAGCCACCCGGCACGACAATGCCGGCCAGACCGGCCAAGCGCTCATCGACCGTTTCCGGGGTGATCTCCTCGGATTCGATCCAGCGGATATTCACCCTCACACCCACGGCGGAAGCCGCGTGGTGCACGGCTTCCACCACCGACTTGTACGCGTCGTGGAGCCTCATGTATTTGCCGCACAGCCCGATCTCAAGCTGCTCAGTTGCCAGCGTTTCATGTTCGATGAAACGTTGCCACGCAACAAGGTCGGGTCTGCGGGTCTTCAGACCCAGGACCTGGCATATGTAGCCGTCGAGGTTCTGGCGATGGAAGACCAGTGGGATCTTGTACACGTTGTCGACATCAACGGCTTCAATGACCGCCTCAGGCCGCACATTGCAGAATAGAGCGATCTTGTCGCGCGACTCCTGTGGCAGGGCGGTCTCGGCACGGCACATGACGACATCGGGCTGAATCCCGAGGTCAAGCAATTCGCGCACCGAATGCTGGGTCGGCTTGGTCTTGTACTCCCCTGCGCTCTTGATGTATGGCACCAATGTCAGGTGGACGTACATGACGTTGTCTCGTCCCTCTTCCAGGGCGAACTGGCGGGCGGCCTCAAGGAAAGGCTGGCCTTCGATGTCACCCACCGTGCCGCCGATCTCGGTTATCACCACGTCGTGGCCCTTCGCCAGCTTGCGGATCCGGTCCTTGATCTCGCCGGTGATGTGCGGCACGACCTGAATGGTCCGGCCAAGATAGGCGCCCTTCCGCTCCCGGTCGATCACCGCGGAGTAGACCTGGCCGGCAGTGACGTTGTTGTCCTGCGAAAGGCTGAGGTCGATGAAACGCTCGTAGTGCCCCAGGTCGAGGTCTGTCTCGGCGCCGTCATCGGTAACGAATACCTCTCCGTGCTGGAACGGGCTCATCGTGCCGGGGTCCACGTTGATGTAGGGGTCGAACTTGAGCGGCACGACATTCAGCCCTCGCGATTTCAGAAGCAGCCCGATTGACGATGTAGCAATGCCCTTACCGAGAGACGAAACGACGCCGCCGGTTACGAAGATGTACTTAGCCACGAAGGTCAAACCTGAAGGATGAACGCTGAGGGATGAACAGCGGATCGGACAACCGAGGCCGTTCCGCCTTCATCCTTCCGCCTTCATCCTTGCCTTTGCTTATGCTTCGGCTCACGCTTGCAGATGATGTGTACTACGCCCTTGCGCTTCACGACGACGCAGTGGGCACAACGTTTCTTTACAGATGCACGGACTTTCACTATCGCTCCTTTTCAGTTCACCGCGGCCGCCGGAGAAAGGCCCTACTTGAACCGATAGATGATGCGGCCACGGGTCAGGTCGTACGGCGAGAACTCCACGGTCACCCGGTCACCGGGCAGAATCCTGATCCAGTGCAACCGCATACGGCCCGAGATGTGGGCGATAACCTGGTGTTTGTTGTCGAGCTCGACCTTGAAAGTCGCGCTGGGCAACGACTCCAGTATCGTCCCCTCAAGCTGTATCAGGTCTTTCTTACTCATTCAGCTCCATTATCCAGCTGCTGCCGGCTTCTGGTTGCTTATCGGACATCTGACAATCATGAACGGCCAATTCCTCGAGTCAATATCTCCGGCTCGCCCTCGGTGACGAGCAGCGTGTGCTCGTAGTGAGCCGAAGGCTTGCGGTCCTTCGCCACAACGGTCCAGCCGTTGCTCAGGGTCTCCACCTCAAACCCGCCCATGTTCACCATCGGCTCAATCGCCAGCGTCATGCCGGCGGCGAGCTTCATCCGGTGCCGCGGGTCGTCGAAGTTCGGCACCGAAGGGTCCTCGTGCAGGTTCGTTCCCACACCGTGCCCGCACAGGTCACGCACCACGGAATAGCCCTGGTCCTCGACGTACGTTTGCACCGCGTGGCCGATATCTGAAACCCGGTTCCCTGCCCTGGCCTGGGCCGCGCCGAGCCAGAACGAATGCTCAGTGGCGGCGACCAGCGCGGCCACCTCCGGCTTGACGTTCCCGACCGCAAACGTTCGTGCACCGTCGGCGATTAACCCGTCCTTGGTCACCCCCACGTCCACCTTCACGATGTCGCCGTCAACCAGCCTTCGATGGTTTGGTATCCCATGCACGACCTCCTCGTTCACCCCGATGCACACCGCTGCCGGGAAACCACGATACCCCAGAAAGGTCGGGTATCCGCCCTGCGCGCGGATGTACTCGTCACAGACCTTCTCGAGATCCCGCAGGGTCTTGCCCGGGCTGACCACCTTGCCGACAGCCTCCAGCGCGCCCGCGACAACGCACCCCGCTGCCCGAATCCCCTCGACCTCGCGAGCCGACTTCAGGTGGACTGGCAGGATAACTCCGCTGGAGCAGCGAACCGGAGAGACGCAGGGCTAGGCAATTAGCTTCAATATCTCCTGGTAGACCAGATCGCGGCCCAACTCACCTGCTACTCGCTTGAGCTTGCCCTGTCTCGAGTAGTGGCTCAGGACCGGCTCGGTCTGCTGGTGATAGGTATCCAGCCGGTCGCGAATTACCGATTCGGTATCATCCTTGCGCTGGTAGAGCTCCCCACCACAATCGTCGCAGACGCCGGCCACCTTCGGCGGCTTGAACGTAAGATTGTATATCTTCGAGCAGTTGCGGCACTGGCGCCGCGAGGTCAGCCGCTTCACCACCTCGTCGTCGGCAAGATCGACCAACACGGCGATGTCGACCTTGCGGCCCTGCTTGCCGAGTACGTTGTCCAGGCCCTCGGCCTGCGGGACCGTGCGCGGGAACCCGTCGAACAGAATCGGCTTGCCGATGTTCTCGGCCAGGAACGCGTTCACCACGTCGAGCACCACGTCGTCCGGAACAAGCTTGCCCGAGGTGACAAATCCCTCGACCCTGGCGCCTACCGGGGTCTTGCGACGGATGAGGTCGCGGAAGACTTCACCGGTCGAGTAATGCACGAAACCGTTCTTCTCCCGCAGGAGCTCAGCCTGCGTGCCTTTGCCGCTGCCCGGCGGACCGATCAGGACGAGGTTAAGTGAATTCATACTGCGGCGAAGTTTAGCAGCTAATGAATGAGTGTCAAGCTGCGGTCGCGGCGGTCGCGCAGATAAGCGCTGCGGCCAGCTTGACCCAGCCAGCTTAGCAGGTATCCTTAGCACCGATGTACCAGTCCGTACCGAACAGGAGTGAATGCGAATGACCGACAGACGCTTGAGGCTTGTCCTGTTTCTGGCCGTTGTGACCATCGTCCTCGGCTACTACGCATATGCGTCGGCGCCGACCAACTCATTCTGGGATTGCAGCGAATTCATCGCTACCGGATACACTCTCGGTATCCCGCACCCGCCATCGACCCCGCTGTTCGTGCAATTGGCCAGGCTCGTGTCGTTTCTGCCCTTCCGGCACGAGATTGCGGGCCGTATCACCCTGATTTCCAGCATGTTCGGCTCGGTCTGCTGCGGGCTCATCTACCTGCTGGTCGTCTACCTGATCGGACTGCAATCATCGACTCCGCGAAAGGAAACGCCGGGAGCACGAGCAGGGATGAACCACGGAAGGGATGAAACAGGAAAGACGGATGACGGAAAACCGGCTTCATCCTTCATCCCTACACTTTCATCCCTTTCCGAGAGTCCGCCGGGCGGGAACCGGATAGACTGGATTCCACACCTCTCCGGGGTCGTCGCCGCGTTGCTCTGCGCCTTCGCGTACTCCTTCATGTTCAACACGGTCGAGGCGATCATCTTCACGCCGGCGGCAACCATTGCCGTTGCGGTCACTTTCCTCGCGGTGCTGTGGTACATCAAGGAAGGCAGACATCAGGGCGATAACCGAATGGTGATCGCGTGCATCTACATCCTGGTCCTTGCCACCGGCGTTCACTTCACGCCGATGATCATCTTCTTTGCCCTGATACCGTTCTTCCTGATTGTCGACCGCCGCTCCGTCATCGACCTGCGCCTGGTCGAGCTGTTCGGGTTCTACATCATCATCCTCACCGTCGGTGTGGTCGCCGGAATCGGGGCCAAGATCATGTGGGGCTTGGCGCTGGCCGTGGTCTTCTACTTCGGGATGAAGATGCTCGAGGGCGCGGAGAAAGACCGACAGGTCTGGATGGCGATGCTGATCTTCGTCGGCATGTTCATGCTCGCCTACTTTGCCGGGGCCACGACCGAAGGCTCAAACGAGGGCGCGCGGAACCTCGTGATGGACAACGTCGTGCTGTTCCTGGCCTCACCGATTGCCGGTCTGATCGACCGAATGTTCGCCAACCTGCCGCTTTTCCTGCTGCTTGTGGCCGGCTATGGATTCTATATCTACTACCTGCACACCCGGAAGAAACTGGACACGCGCTACGCGCTCATCGGCGTGGGGCTCTTCCTCGTGGCGGGTACGGTGCAGCTTTTCCTGCTCATCCGTTCCGGCCTCGCCCCCCACATCAACGAGGTAAACCCTCACCACTGGCAGGCATTCGCCTCATCCTTGCGGCGTGAGCAATACAACGCCATGCGCCTGTTCCCTCGCCAGACGCAGTATCTGAGCGAGAACGACTACCTGAACTACCGGAACGCACCGCCCAACTACGGCCTGCTTGCCGGCTACTTCGAACAGCTCAAGTACTACCTGCGCTACTTCCTCTGGCAATGGGCCGGACGCTTCAACCTCGATTTCTTCGTTACTTCCACGACCATGTTCCTCCAGCCCCTGAAGCTGTTCCCTGCCCTGGTCGGACTGATTCCTCCGCTGCTCGGCATCTGGGGCATCCGCGAACAGTGGCGCCGTGACCACAAGACTGCCGCCCTGTTTGGCGCCGCATTCCTGATTGCCTCGCTGGGGCTCCTGACCTACCTCAACAACAAGTTCTCGCCGTCCGACCCGCGGGCCGCGCTGGTACGCCAGAACTTCCACGAGAACATGTACGTTGAGGTGCGCGAACGTGACTACTTCTACGCCTTCTCGTTCATCTTCTACACGATCCTGGTCGGGATCGGCCTCAACGCCTTCTTCCGCTGGCTGCAACGAGAGGCCCGCGGCTGGTTCCGGACCGGGCCCGGCTCGCCGGCCGTGCGGCTCACCACCTACGGGGCGGGACTGCTGTCCCTCGCCCTCCCGTTCTTTGTCCTGAGCTTCAACATGCCGGTCGTGTCCCGTCACGGCAACTGGATTCCGGCCGAGTACGGCTACAACGTCCTTGCCTCGTGCGAAAACGGCAGTGTCATCTTCACCAACGGCGACAACGACACCTTCCCGCTCTGGATGATACAGGAAGTCCCCTCGACCGTCAGCGACAGCGCCGCCCAGGCCGAGCGCAAGATGCCGGGCTACCCCAGGGACAAGATACCCAAGACCAGGGAGCCGATAACGTACGGATTCCACACCCAGGTCGCGAAAGGCTGGGGCGTGGCCGTGGCGAACCTCTCCCTCCTCAATACGGACTGGTACTGCCGCCAGCTCAAGGCCTGGGGCGCACCGGTCACGCTCACGGACGCTCAGATCGAGGATCTGACCAAGGGCGGGCTGATGAGCAGAGACGGTACGCGCCGTCTCAACCTGGGCGACGTCATGATCCGTGACATGCTCGCGACCAACACGGGCATAAAACTGAGGTGGCCCGACGACTACGCTCTGTCGACCGACCAGTTCCGTGCCCTCGTCTTCAAGAACTACCGGCCCCGGATTCCCATCTACTTCGCCACGACCGTGGACCCCAACTCCGAGCAGGACGTGCGCGGGCACCTTCTCCAGAAGGGCCTCGCGAACCTCGTGGTCGCCGATGATATTCCCCAGGACCAGGAACTTGACGGGCCGGCGACGATGGACATCATATTCCACCGCATGAGAATGAACAGCACGCTCGACCCGCATGTGGTGAAAGACGAAAACACCGTCGGCCTGATGGCCGACTACGCCCGGGCTTTTCTCAGCGCCGCCCAGTACGCTGCCAACGTCGGCGACGCCCAGGCATGCAAGAAGGTGAGCGACTACGCGGTTCGGCTCGGGCTCGACCGCGAACATCAGGCCCAGGTTTACTACCTGACGAGCAAGGACCTTGCCGACGTCGGTGTGGTTGACCAGGCCCAGGCCTATCTCGACTCTGCCAGCAAAATGCTCAAGATGGATCGCTCCACCCAGGCCGCCTTTGCCTGGACCCAGGCCGAAATCTACCGCGCTGCTGGCAAATACGCGGCGGCCGAGAGCATCTACCTCCCGCTCGTGAAGATCGCGCCGGACCTGTACTGGGACTTATCAGAACTGTATCGAATCGGATTCAAGGACAACGTCCGGGCTGAAGCCGCCCTCGATTCGTGGTACAGCAAGACCACTCCTGATTGGCCGAGCACTTCACGGTACATCCAGGCCCTGCTCGGCAACTTCGCCGACCGGCCTCGCGCCCGCCAGGTGCTCGACGCCTGGCTCAAGAAGAACCCGAAGGACACAAGTCAGGCCTCGGCCTTGCGCAAGACAATCTAGCTCGGTAGATCCCCTCGGTCTCAAGCTTGCGGGCTGTCCTGCGACAGCCCGCTTGACTTAACTCGCCCGTGCCTGTGGTTGAGGCTTGAGACTGGTCTATGACAGCCCGGTCAGCTTCCCGTCGTCGGCTATGTCTATCTTGAGCGCGTTGGGCTTCTTGGCCAGCCCCGGCAGCAACTCGATTTCACCCGCCACCGGCACGAGATAGCCGGCTCCGGCGCGGATGTGAATCGCCGAGATGGTTATCTTGAATCCCCCGCACGCACCCACGCATTCCGCGTCATCGGAAAACGAAAGCTGCGTCTTGGCGATACAGACCGGTAGCTTGTCGAACCCAAGCGCATAGACGCGCTTCAGGTCTCGCTCAGCCCGTGGAGTGTAGACCACGCGGTCCGCGCCGTATATCTTCTGCGCCACTGACTCGATCTTGTCCTCGACCCTCGCGGCGCAATCATAGACCGGCTTGTTCTGCCCCGGCCTCTCCTCTATCTGAGTCATTACCGCCCGCGCCAAGTCCTCGCAGCCCTTGCCGCCGTCAGTGAACCCGGTGCTAAGCGTACACGCTACCCCATGCTCGCGGCAGTACCGCTTCACCAGCTCGATGTCATCGTCGGAGTCGGCCTCGAACCGGTTAAGGGCGACCACCGGCTCAAGCCCCAGCGTCCGGCAGTTCTCGATGTGCCGACGCAGGTTCTCGAATCCCCGCCACAGTTCGGTCATCGTGCCTTTCTTCGCGTCCTTGGCCCCGCCCTGGTGCTTCAGCGCCCGGACCGTAGCCACGAGCACGCAGGCCGCGATATTCCAGCCCGCGAGCGGCGCTACGATGTCGACGAACTTCTCCGCACCGAGGTCGGACCCGAACCCGGCCTCGACCACGGTGTATTCTGAAAGACGCAGGGCCGCGTTTATCGAGATGATGCTTGCGGTGCCGTGTGCGATGTTGGCGAACGGCCCGGCGTGGATCAGCGCCGGCGTGTTCTCGGTCGTCTGCACCAGGTTCGGCTTGATTGCGTCTTTCAGCAGCACTGCCATCGCGCCGGTCGCGCCCAAATCGTTCGCGGTAATCGGCTTGTCGTCATAGCTTTGCGCGACGAGAATGCGACTTAGGCGCTGCTTCAGGTCGGCCCGATTCAACGCCAGGGCGAGAATCGCCATAATCTCCGAGGCTGCGGTTATGACGCAACTGTCCTCGCGCGCCGGTCCGTCGGCTCGACCTCCAAGCCCGACTACCATCATCCGCAGCACACGGTCGTTCATGTCTATTGTGCGCGGGAACGCTATTTCCCGGCCGTCAATCCTGAGCGGATTGTCGAAATGGATTGAATTGTCGAGCATCGCCGACAGCAGGTTGTGGGCGGACGTTACAGCGTGGAAATCACCGGTGAAGTGAAGGTTGATGTCCTCCATCGGCAGCACCTGCGAATACCCGCCGCCCGCGGCGCCGCCCTTGATACCGAACACCGGCCCGAGCGACGGCTGGCGCAGCACGGCGATGGACTTCTTGCCAAGCCGGTTGAAAGCCATCGAAAGCCCAACGGACACGGTGGTCTTCCCCTCGCCGTACTTGGTCGGCGTCACCGCCGTAACAAGGACCAGCTTGCCGACCGGCTTGTCCTTCAACTGGTCCAGCAGCTTGACCGAGAGCTTCGCCTTGTAGTTCCCGTTCGGCAGAATCAGATTCGGGTCGGTGATCCCGAGCCCGGCTGCAATCTCAATAATCGGCCTCAACTTCGCCTGCTGCGCAATCTCGATATCACTAAGCACATTTCCTCCACATTCTGGGCAGAGTGGAACTGCAAACTGCCACCTGCAACCTGCAAACAGTGATACTCACTAGATACCAGAAACTGCGCCCACGTCAAGCACGGTCACGAAGTCACCAAGGGTTCGGACTCCGGGTAATCGACAATCTGCAATCGACAATCGAAAATCCCCTCAAGGCTCCCTTGAAAGCTCGCTGGAAAGCTCGCCTCAGAGTTCGCCGGAAAGTACATTGGAATGCATACTCGAAAGCTCACTTCATAGCATCTTCCATTGCTCAACTCAAAGCTCGTCACATCGCATCGCGCATCGCTCATCTCAAAGCTCCGCGCATTGCTTCTCACATCGCTCGCTGCAAAGCTCAGTCGAAAGCTCGCGGCAAAGCACCTCCGAAAGCTCAGTTCAAAGCTCATCTCAAGGCTTGTTTCATGGCTTCTTCGAACGCTCCTCAAAGGGCATGCCCCCAGGCGACCCCTATATGCGGTTTTCCGGGCTTGCACCGGGCCTCAACCGGCGGATAATACAGAAGTTATGTGCCAATCGCGCCTCACGCTATTTGCTCAGTTCTTTTCGGCCTTCTCCGTTCGTCATTGGGACCTATGCGCCCTTTGCTCCTGACGGCGCAGACGGACGCCGTGCTGGCCTTCATCCGCCGAACCGAGTTTCCGCTTTCCGTGTATCGCCGGAGCGCGGCACGAGTCTGGCCGATGGTCAGGGAACAGATCAACCGTCGCATCAGCCAATTCGGCGTGCCCGTGCACGAAATCAACATCTACCGACGGTACACTACCGAGATGCTGAGGACATTCCGCACCAAGACCGGTGAGCCCCTGGCCGCGGCGATCGAGCTATGCATACGCAAGTGGACCAACCTGGGCCTCGCGCCGGAACTCCTCCAGCAACTCCTCTGCGACTGCCACCAGAAGTTTCACGCCGTCGGCCACCAACTGCCGAAGCGCAAGCCGATTGCTCCCGAACCGAGGCTAAGACGCAGACGCAGAACCACCTACGCGCAGGCACTCGGCAAGGGCCGCGTCTCGCGCAGCCCTGCGGCCACGACTGAAGAACAGTCGGCCCGCCATGTAAATGGTATAGCCCGGAACCGGGAGATCAGCCGGAAGCTGGCAGAACTGCTGGTCGCTCGCAAAGTGCCCGGCAAGGAGTTCATCCGCTACAATGCCTTCGCCCAGAAGCTCGGCCGGCTCTCCCGTAAATACGCGGACAAGTCCCTGCAGATGGCCATCGCTGACCTCGTTGACTTGTACGAAGCCAAATCCCTCGACGGCGACACACTCCGCGCCATCGCCGCGGCCCTCTTCGGCATCAATGTCACCTCCTGACCGCCGTTCGTTTCGGTCACTGCAAACTGCCAACTGCAAACTGATCACTCGCTACTGCGTGCGCTTGACTTCCGCCCGCCACTGAACTAGTATCCGTCGATGCAACCAGATGCCCACCCGGCCTTGCCCGAATCGGCGTAGGCAAGATGTCCCCGCGATCCCCAAAGGACTGACCCGTGGGAGTACTGCTTCTTACAATGTTACTGACGACTTACAGCTACGAGTTGGGCACAGTACTGGGTCGACCGGACACCATCAAGCTGCTTGTCTCACCGCAGAAGGTCGTGGAACGCGGCGATACCATCGTTGTGCTCGACGAAGAACGGCCCGCCCATTTGACCGTCAAGCACTACACCCTCGACGGATTCTTCATCAGGGAGCGTCCATACGCCCCCGCCACTGACAGCGGCTTGTTCGCTGGCCTCTGCAGGGCACCGGACTCCGTGGAGGCTCGACGCCTCGCGGGACTCGTTGACGACGAGTTGTACCCGGAGTGGAAGCGAACTGCAGCCGGTCCGGATGGTGCAACGTGGTTGGTCTACTCCTGGATCATGGGCGACGGCGGTGGACTCACCCTGGCCAAGCTGAGCGGAGACGGCGGTAGCGTGGCGGCCTCCGGCTACGGCCCGAGTGAGTTGGATTTCAGAATCGGCTCCATGCGCGACCGCTTGGTGCACGACAGCCGCGACTGGCCGGTCTTCCTCAGCATCGGGCAGAGGTACGTCTACCTGATTGCATCAGATTTCCTTTGGCAGTACGACCAACAGGCCCGTTTCATCCGCAAGGTCGGCATCGATGCCGAAGGCTGCTTCAAGGAACCGGTGGGTATCGCTTTGGGGCCGGATGGAGAGTACGTCACGGATTTCAGACTGGGTCGTGTCTGGCAGCATTCAGCCAAGTACAGGTCGTCTTGGCGTAGACTGCCCGAAGAACACTCCAGTCCCCTGCCTGAACCGGAGAGCCCGACCTACCTCTGCACAGGAGGCGAAGGAAGGGTCTGGGTCACCAATGTCCTCGCTCCAGGACTGCGTCTCCTCGGCTTCCGTAGCTTCCGAGAATTCGCGTTCGGGCGGCAATGGGGAGTCGACCCGGAAGGGCACGACTTCCGCGTTGCCCTGAAGGACAGCCTGCTGGTCTGTCTCGCCTACACCGGTGGTCTGCATCGAGTGTTCATCTACGACACGCTTGGGCGCTTCGTCCGGACGCTAGGCTTTGAATCCAACGAAGAACACAAGGCCGACGCTCTGGTCGGTTTGGATAATACCGGCACCATCTACGGCGAGATGTCGTTTCCGCACCGGATGTTTCGACTCTCGCTCGACGGTGAAGACACGACGTGGCTGCAACTCCCAGACTCGACGCGGGGCCACCAACTCAGTTGGCTCCAGACCTGGCGCGTCGCCGACACGCTCTACGTGCTGGGCCAACGGTTCGTCGGACGCGACAGTCCGCCTGCCCACTGCGTCTTCGTGTTCGTGGCGGACCGGTTCAGCCATATGATAGACGAATCCGAATTCGAGGACGGACTGCGCGGATACTTCACAGACATGGCGATGGACGCGGATGGCGATTTCTGGTTCGTGGACATCTGGGATCGGACCGTCAGAGAGTACCGCCAGAAGCACAACTAGCCCAGCGATTGTCCGCTTGGGTCCCCGCGAGAATCGGGGATTGGCGCTGAGTCTAGCCGTTTCGGACCCGGCATGGAAATTCCCGGCGACATAACAGGAGACTCGGGACGCAGGTCGCTTTCCTTGCCAACAGCGTGAATCGGAGGCCATCAGCCGTCTTAGTGTGCTTGTACCTCTGTGGTGAACTCTGAGCGCGCTTCTGCGCACGCTGCTTGACCAAGCGTAGAATCAAAGTATCATCACCCCAACCAAAGGAGACCCAATGCCTTGCAAGAAGTGTGGCGTGAAGAAGACCGCCAAGAAGACCGCGACTAAGAAGACCAAGAAGTAGCTTCAACGTCAGTCTACCGAGTGGGGGCGCAAGCCCCCTTTTGACTCTGAGAATCAGGATGAGATCTAACCACAAAGTCACGAAGACACCAACGCCAGAACCAGCCGATGTCAGAAGTCAGATGATAGATGCTAGAAGTCAGAAGTGGCAGGCACCCGGACTTCTGCATTCTGCGCTCTGCATTCTGACTTCTGAATTCGTCCGGACCTTTGTGTCTTCGTGTCTTGGTGGTAAAACTCCCCTGTCCGAGTCCGTCTGATGCACGAACTCCTCGCACGTTTCTCCAAATCCGAAGTCCTGCCGATGCTCGCTCAGCGCCTGGCAGCGGGCGCGCACACCGGCATCTCGGGCGTAGTCGGCGCCGCACGTTCGATGCTGGCTGCCGACGTTGCGCAACGGCTCGGCAGAACCGTGGTCCTGGTTCCAGACGACGCACACAATGCGCGCGCTCTGCACCTTGACCTGGAGACCATCGCTCCGGACCTCGACCCGCTTCTCTTCGAACCTGACTCGCCACGCCTGCCCGCCCAGCTCTCAGCACTCGGCTCCGGTCCCGGGGTAATCGTCGCTTCGGCGGAGAGTCTCAATCGTCCGGCCCCGGTTTTCGACAAGGACGCAACTGCATCGTTCGCCCTGGCGCTGAACCAGCAACTGGCTTTGACTGCGCTGGTTGACTGGCTGGAGGAGAACGGGTATGAGCGCACCGACCTCGTGACCGAGCCGGGCGAGTATGCAACGCGCGGCGGCATCGCCGACATCTTTCCAGAAGGAGCCGAAACGCCAACCCGAGTCGAGTTCCTCGGAGATAGCATCGCGTCCATGCGTCGCTTCGACCCGCTGCTCCAACGTTCGGTCTCGCACATTGAAATGGCGTCGGTCCCGACGCGGAAACAGCCGGGACAGTCCGACCAACCAGCGTCAACGTTGCTGCCCCGCGACCTCATTATCATCACCGAAGGCACCGAGTTCGAGGCTCACGCCGTGCTGTTGCTTTCGACCGAACCGGACGCCGAGTTCGTTCTCGGCTGCACTCCCGCGCACAGCTACCTCGGCAACATCGAGTTGCTCCGGACAGAACTAGGAGTAGGAGGTCCACAGATTACACCGATTCAGGAAGATTCTCCTCGGAACGCCCGGAACCCAAGCCAGAATCTGTGGAAATCTGTGGAATCGGTGGATCCTACTTCGGGAGCCGTGTCTGCGGAATCTGCGGATAGAGATTCAGAAATGACCTGGTTCGTTGCCGCCAGCACTGAGAGCCAGCGCGCGCGCCTCTCCTCTATCATCGGTGAAGGGCCTCACTACTTCACCGGCTCCCTGAGCGCCGGGTTCATCTGCCAGCCGCTCGGATTCGGATTGCTGACCGAGCGGGAGATATACGGTACTCCCGTGTTCCATCCGCCTCGCCGACGGTTCAAGGGTCTGCCGATTGACAACATTGTATCCTTGCGGCCGGGCGACTATGTCGTGCACATCGACTACGGCATCGGGACGTTCGAGGGGACGCGGCGGATGACGCACGCGGACGTGGAGAAGGACTACATCGTTGTCCAGTACGCCGGCAACGACAAGGTCTATGTGCCGGTGGAGAACATCGGCCTGCTCGACCGGTACGTCGGCTCCGAGGATGGCGCGCCGGCGCTTGACCGGCTGGGCGGCAGGTCGTGGCTGAATGCCAAGGCCAAGGCCGCTCGCGCCAGTGCCGAGTATGCGGAGGAACTGCTGGAAATTTACGCCCGCCGGGCGACGGCCCGCGGCATCCAGTTCGGACAGGACAACAAGTGGCAGACTGAGCTGGAGGCCTCTTTCCCCTACGAGGAAACTCCGGACCAGCTCAAGGTCTTGGACGAGGTGAAGCGCGACATGGAAGCGCCGCGCCCGATGGACCGGCTCATCTGCGGCGACGTCGGCTACGGCAAGACCGAAATAGCGCTGAGGGCCGCGTTCAAGGCGGCATCAAACCTGAAGCAGGTCGCGGTGCTCGCGCCGACCACGATTCTCTGTTACCAGCACTACGCGACCTTCCGCAAGCGCCTGGCCCGGTTCCCGTTCCGTGTAGAGATGCTTTCGCGGCTGGTCGCACCGGCGACCCAACGCGAAATCCTCACCGGGCTGAAGTCGGGCGTGGTCGACATCGTCGTCGGCACACACCAACTGCTCAACCCCGCCGTCGCGTATCACGATTTGGGCCTGCTGATAATCGACGAGGAACAGAAGTTCGGCGTGAAGCAGAAGGAACGGATCCGCGCTGCCCGAGCCGAGGTCGACGTCCTGACCCTGACCGCGACGCCGATTCCGCGGACGCTCTACATGTCGCTCTCCGGACTTCGGGACATCTCGCAGATGCACACCGCGCCGCCCGGCCGCCGCGAGATCACAACCGAAGTCGCGCCCTGGCACGACCGGCTCATTTGTGACTACGTAACCCGAGAAGTCGCGCGCGGCGGACAGGTTTTCTTCGTCCACAACGAGATCGAGACCATCACGGACGTCGCCGAGCGGATCCAGCGGATACTGCCGGGCGTGCGGTTTTCCATCGCTCACGGCCAGATGTCGGGCAGGCAGATGGCCGACATATACCTTGGGTTCGCGTCCGGCGAGTACCAGATGCTGCTCTCGACCGCGATCATTGAATCCGGTCTCGACCTGCCCAACGTCAACACCATCATCGTCAACCGCGCAGACAAGTTCGGCCTCTCCGACCTGCACCAGTTGCGGGGACGGGTTGGCCGTTCCGAGGCGCAGGCCTATGCCCTGTTCCTGACCCCGGCCCGCCGGGAAATCACCGAGGACGCACGCAAGCGCCTCTCGGCCCTGCTCGCCTACTCCAGGCTCGGGTCCGGCTTCAAGCTGGCGCTCCGCGACATGGAAATCAGGGGCGTGGGCAACCTGCTCGGTACCGAGCAGCACGGCCAAGTCGCGCGGGTCGGGTTCAACCTGTACACCCAGATGCTCAAGGAAGCGGTGGCGAGAATCAAAGGCGAGCCGGTCGTAGTCGAACCCGAACTTAGCCTCGACGTGTCGGCCTACATTCCCAGGGAATACGTATCGGACAGCTTCGAGCGGGTCGCGCTCTACAAGCGGCTGCTTGCGGTCGAGAGCGAACCGGAGCTCGAAGAGCTGCGCGCGGAACTGGTCGACCGGTTCGGCCGCTACCCGGCGCCGGTCGAAACCCTGTTCCTCATAGCGCTCGTGCGGGTCCGCAGCCGACGACTGGGACTGCTCAAGGTAAGTCTGAAGAACCACATCGCGACGATTGTCCGTGCTGACAAGACGGTCACGGCCAAAGGCGGAATCGACGAGCTACTGGACTGGCTCAAGGGAAAGTCCGAACTGCGAACGCCGAACGCCGAAGTCGGACGTTAGCAGCTAGATCGGCGCACGTAGGCCGGTAATCTCAATCCGTCGGCCGGAACCCTCGACGTCCATCCGCACCCGTATCGCCCTGTCCGGCAGGATCTTCTCCGCCCGCTCAGCCCACTCGATCAGACAGACGCCTTCACCTTCAAGGTAAGAATCAAGCCCGATCGACTCAAAGTCGCTGTTCTCGCTCAGCCGGTAGAGATCAACGTGGTAGACCGGCACCCCCTCCCTTTGTTCCCTCCCCCTCAAAGGGGGAGGGAGGGGTGAGGGTGACCGCTTCGATTCATCGTCCGAACCTTGGTGCACTTGGCAGCTCCCTTCCGGGTCAGCCGCTCTTTGTGTCTTTGTGTCTTGGTGGTGAATCCCGGCCCTCCCTTGATACTCCGTAACGATGACAAAGGACGGGCTCTTCACGACGTCTCCAACGCCCAAGCCGGCAGCAACACCCTTTATCATTGTGGTCTTGCCTGCACCCAAGTCTCCGTAGAAGGCGACCACATCACCAGGCCGCAGGATGGAAGAAAGAGCGCGGCCCAGGGCGACGGTTTCCTCTGAACTCTTGGTATGATACACCACTTGTCGCCCTAAGTGCGAACGCCGAACGCCGAACGCCAAACTGACACCGACTACAGCCCGCGCTTTGCCGTCTTCCTTGACGCAACGAAGATGGCTACAAGTTGCCTGGCCTCATCAAGGAGCCGTTCAAGCTCCGACCTCGGTCCGCACGACAGATCTGCAAGCAACTGCATCCAGTAGACAGATTCGTCCGCCTCCTCTTCCACGATGGCGAGCTTGGCGATGAAATCCGCCCGAGACCGCGCGCGCTGTGCGGAACGATAGTTGGCTCCCACTGACGTGGCTGAACGCAGCAATTGCTTCGCGATGACCTGAAACTCAACCCGCCTGGGTAGACCCGAGCAGAAGCGAATAACGTCCAGCGCGAACCGTCGGGTCCGCAGCTCAAGATCCGTTTTCACTGCGCTGCTTGAGCCTCCCGGTACGGTTCTCGCCTTTCTCTGATCCTGTTGGTAGTTCGGCGCTCGGCGTTCGGAGTTTGGCGTTTACATGAGCTCGACGCTAATGGCCGTGGCCTCGCCGCCGCCCAAGCATGCCGCGCAAAGGCCGGTCTTCAAGCCCCGGTCCTTCAAGGCGTGGATGATGGACACGATGATTCGCGCACCGGAGCAGCCGATCGGGTGCCCGAGCGCTATCGCGCCACCGTTCACATTCACCTTGTCCCAGTTCCACCCCAGACCTTTGCCATCGGCGAGCACCTGCGATGCGAATGCCTCGTTGATCTCAATCAGGTCAAAGTGGTCAATCTTCACCCCCTGGACCTGCAGTAGGTTGTTGATCGCCTTGATTGGAGCAAAGAAGAGCCGCTTCGGCTCCCCGCCGCCCGTGGCGTATGCCACGACGCGGGCCAGCGGGGTCAGACCCTTCTGCTTTGCGTACGCGCCATCTGCCAGGACCAGCGCAGCCCCGGCATCATTGATTGAAGAGGCATTGCCCGCCGTCACCGTCCCGTCCTTGGTGAACACCGGCCTCAGGGTGGATAGCTTCTCGAACGTCGTGTCGGCACGCGGACCTTCGTCGGTATCGAACACGATTGGGTCGCCCTTGCGCTGCGGAATCACGACCGGCGTAATCTCGGCCTTGAACTTCCCGGCCTTGATCGCCGCGATGGCCTTGGCGTGGCTGCCCGCAGCCCACTTGTCCTGCTCCTGGCGGGTCACGCCGGCCTCGGTTGCGGTGAAATCACCGAGCTCACCCATGTGGACGTCGCCGAAGAAATCCCAGAGTCCGTCGTAGATCATCCCGTCCTGCATCTTGACGTCGCCCATCTTGTTACCGACGCGCAGCTGCTTCAAGTAGTACGGCACGTTGGACATGGATTCCTGGCCGCCGGTCACGACCACCTTGGCGTCTCCGGCCTTGATCATCTGGCAGCCCAGCGCCGTGGCAATCATGCCCGAACCGCAGACCTTGTTCACGGTAAGGGCCGGAATCTCGACCGAAAGCCCCGACTTCACTGCGGCCTGGCGGGCCGGGGCCTGGCCGATGCCGGCCGGGCAGACGTTGCCCATTATCACGCCCTCAACGTCAGCCGGGTTGACCCTCGACCGCTCGACCGCCGCCTTGATTGCGACCGCTCCCAACTCCGGAGCGCGCAGGCATGAGAGCGAGCCGTGGAACCGACCCACCGCCGTCCGCGCGGCGCCGACAATCACAGTATCCTTTGCCTTCCCAATAGTCATATGTTACTCCTTTCAAGAAAGTTTGAGTTACGAGTGTCGAATGTCGATTTCACCTGCCCTCGCGGGCGGTCTTCTTTGACGCCACGACAATCGACACGAGTTCACCTGCTTCAGACATCAACCGGACAATGTCCTCGCCTGCCGGAACATTCAGTTCCTTCAATAGCTCAAGCCAGTAGAGACTCTCGTCAGCTTCCTCCTCCACCAACGCCAGTTTGGCTACGAAATCAGCTCTGGACCGAGCCCGACACGCGGCTCGGTAGTTGGCACCCACCGACGTAGCCGACCGCATCAACTGCCTGGCGACGACGACACACTCAGGACGTCGCGGAAGCGCCGTACAGAACCGAAGTGCATCCAGTGCGAACCGCTTCGTCCGGGCTTTCAGATCCTGGCGCGTCCTCCTGCCGGAGCAGCTTCCCGCATGGTCCGCCACGTTCATATCAAACACCAGTGCCCGTCACGTCGGCTCGTCACTCGTCGCTCGTCACTCGTCACTTCCAGTTGGGCTTGCGTTTCTCAAGGAATGCCTTGGTGCCTTCGAAGGGTTCCCCGGTTGAGAAGCACATGCCAAACGTTTCTACCTCAAACGAATTCCCCGTGGCGAGGTCAACATCCAGGCCGCGGTTGATGCAAGTCTTCGCATACTTCACGGCTGTCGGACCTTTGCTCGCGATCTTCTTCGCCATCTCGGTGACCGTCGCGATCAGCTTGTCACCGGGCACGACCTTGTTCGCAAGGCCGATGCGCAGGGCCTCGGCCGCGTCAATCGCGTCCGCCGTAAGTATCAGCTCTTTCGCGATCCCCGGCCCGACCAGGCGGGCGAGGCGCTGCGTACCACCGAAGCCCGGAATCAGCCCGAGGTTCACTTCCGGCTGGCCGATCTTCACGCTGTCGGCCAGAACCCGGATGTCACAGGCGAGCGCGATTTCGCACCCGCCGCCGAGCGCGTAGCCGTTGACCGCGGCAATGACCGGCTTCTCCATGCTCGCGATCTTGCCGAGCGCACGGTGCCCGTTCTGCGCAAACTCCCGTGCCTGCATCGGAGTGAACTTCGACATCTCGGCGATGTCGGCCCCGGCCACGAACATCTTGCCTTCGGCGTAGACAACTACGACCATCACGTCGTCTTCGCGGGCGAACCAGTCCATCGCGCGCTCGATCTCGAGCACGATCTCCGTATTGAGCGCGTTCATCGGCGGGCGGTTCATCTTCAGCCAGCCGATACCGTCTTCTTTTCTGACTACCAAGTGCTTGAATTCCACTGCGGGCCTCCTGTTCTGGCTCACCACAAGCGGGTGAGGAACATGAATATAGAACGCTCTTTGCCGATGGTCAAGCCGGCACGCGGCGGCCCCCGGCGTTTGACTGCAACCAGAAAGGCGTTATGCTAGTCCAACTAACCTGGGAGAAATATGATAGCGTTGATAATCGTCCTTGTCCTGATTGTCCTGCTGGTCATGATCGCCATCGGTATCTACAACTCGCTGGTGGTGAAGCGAAACCGAGTCAGGAACGGCTGGTCCCAGATTGACGTTCAACTCAAGCGCCGGATTGACCTGATCCCGAACCTCGTCGAAACGGTCAAAGGTTACGCCGCGCACGAGAAAGAGATCTTTGAGCGGATTGCCGAAGCCCGGTCGCTGGCTATCAACGCCAAAGGTCCGGCCGAATCGGCCAAGGCGAACAACATGCTCTCCGACACGCTGAAGACCTTGTTCGCCGTGGCCGAGAACTACCCGAACCTGAAGGCGAACGAGAACTTTCTCAGCCTCCAGGAAGAGCTCTCCAATACCGAAAACAAGATCGCTTTCGCCCGGCAGTTCTACAACGACACGGCGATGGACTACAACAACGCGACCCAGATGTTCCCTTCCAGCATCTTCGCCGGTATGTTCGGTTTCAAGCAGTCGGAGTTCTACAGCGTCCCCGAAGCCGAACGCGAGGCGCCGAAGGTCAAGTTCTAGAAGTCAACCAGTAGCACGCCCAACATGGCCGAACGTAGGAATCTGTATCAACTTATCAGCGCCAACAAGGCCAAGACCTACCTCTTCATCGTGGGTTTCTCACTTCTTCTCGAGCTGGTCGGCTACGGGCTGGGTTGGTACTTCAGATGGGGAACCGGCGCGTATGCGCTGTTCGGTCTCTTCATAGTCGGCTACAACCTCGTCCTGTACTACAACTCCGACAAGCTCGCCCTTGCCGTCAACGGCGCCAAGCCGGCGGATCCGTCTCAATACCACCAGCTACACAACGTGGTCGAGGAGGTCGCGATTGCCGCAGGGATACCGAAGCCGAGCGTCTACGTCATCGACACCGACGCACCCAACGCCTTTGCCACCGGCCGCAATCCGAACCACGCATCAGTCGCGGTGACTCGCGGTCTGCTCCAGATCATGAACCGTGAAGAACTGCAGGGCGTAATTGCCCATGAGATGTCCCACGTCCGCAACTACGACATCCTCATCATGACTATTGTCGCCATCATCGGCGGCCTTCTGGTGCTCTTCCGGGATGTCTTCCTGCGCTGGGGTCTGTTCGGCGGATTCGGCGGGGGCCGACGCCGCGAATCGAGAGGTGGCGGCGGGCAACTCGGGCTGATACTCGTAATCCTAGCGATAGCTTTTGCCATCATCTCCCCGCTCTTGATTGCCATCATACGCGCGGCCATATCCAGACAACGTGAGTATCTCGCCGATGCATCCGGCGCTCTCATACTGCGCGACCCGTACGGGCTCAGTTCGGCCCTGAGGAAGCTGGGGACCTATGAGGGCAGGCTGCGCACCGCCTCAGCCGCGACCGCCCACATGTTCATCGCCAACCCGTTCGGCAAGGACCGTGGGACATCGATGAACCTGTTCGCGTCCCACCCACCGCTGGAGGATCGTATCCGGCGGCTTGAACAACTGGAGATGCCGGACTTAACCACTGCCGGCTAGTCACCGGCGCATCCTCTCCCTGAACGTCGTCACGGCTTTGCGGGCTGCTTTCCCTTGGAGAAGTTCCCGTTTCTGAATCTGTTTCCGTTGCGTACGCAGGGCGGTATCTCACCCTTGAACCTGACCGAATCCGGTCCGAACACCTCGCGCAGCGAGCCGATCAGCTCGTTGCTCAATGCGACCCGCTGCTCCCGCAACTTCATCTCCCGGAATGAACCATCAGGTCGGATAAGATTCAGGTAGACCTGGGCGCCGCCCGGGTGCTCTTCAAGCCGCTCCCTGAGCTTTAGCAGCATCGCGTCGTCCATTTCCTTCTCGGGAACCGAAACCACGAGCGCGTTAAGGAACCGGTTGCAATCGCTGAACAGCATCACACGGTCGGCCCAGAACTGCGGGACACCCTGACCCCGGCCGGGTGAGTCTGCGGCCGCGGCCCTGACCTTTACCGTGCCCTGCACCGCGACCAGGTTGTCGGTCTTAAGCACTGCCCGGCATCCCTCCAGCACGTCCGAGAAGACCATCACTTCGATACCACCATCAAAGTCCTCGACCGTGACAATCGCATACTCCCGGTCACGTTTGTCCTTGCGCGTCCTGCGTCCGGTGATGACGCCGCCCAGCGATGCCTTTTCGCCGTCACGCATCGACTCGATCTGGGCTATGGTCGAAAGGCCCAGCGCCTCATATTCGGCCCGGTAGGGTTCAAGGGGATGGGACGAAAAATAGAACCCGAACGCGTCCTTCTCGTATGCCAACAGCTCGTGTGTATCAAACTTGACGGGGACCGGCTTCGGCTTGTCCTCTGCCTCACCGAACATGTCGAACTGCCGTTCGGCAAATCGAAGCCTCTCCGAGGCGGCCTTGTTCATCTCCCACTCCAGTGAACTGAGGGACACGGTCCGGTTCGGCTCAAAGCTGTCGAACGCGCCGGCCTTGATGAGCGACTCGACCGCCTTCCGGTTTACGGTTCCCTTGGTACGAACGAGGAAGTCGAGCTTGTCCTCGTAAGGCCCGCGTTCCTGTCGCTCCTTGACAATGAACTCGCTGGCACCGGTTCCGAGGTTCTTCACGCCGGCCAACCCGAACCGGACGTTGCCGCCCTCAATCGTGAATGGGACGAAGCTCGAGTTCACGTCCGGACGCAGCACGGCAATCCCCATCCGCCGCGCCTCGTTCACGAACTTCGCCAGTTTCTTGAAATCCCCAAGCTCGCTGGTCAGTGTTGCGGCGATGAACTCGACCGGGAAGTTCGCCTTCAAGTACGCAGTGATGTAGGAAAGATAGGCGTAGCCCGCGGCATGTGACTTGTTGAACCCGTAGCCGGCGAACTTGGCCAGGAGGTCGAAGATCTTCTCGGCCTTCAACTCCGGTATCTTGTTGTACTTCTCGCACCCCTCGACGAAGACATCGTGCTGGGCCGCCATCTCCTCCGGCTTCTTCTTGCCCATTGCCCGGCGCAACAGGTCGGCCTTCCCGAGCGAGTAACCGGCCAGCACCTGGGCCGCCTGCATCACCTGCTCCTGGTAGATCATGATTCCGTAGGTTTCGCTGCAGATCGACTCGAGCAGCGGGTGCTCGTAGGCAATCGCCTCCCGCCCGGCCTTGCGCGCCAGGTACTGCGGAATCAGCTCCATCGGTCCGGGGCGGTACAAGGCAATCAACGCGATGATGTGCTCGACTCGGTCCGGCATCATCTGCCGGCAAAGGTCACGCATACCCGCGCTCTCGAGCTGGAACACCCCAACCGTGTCGGCCCGCTGCAGCAGCTTGAAGGTGTTGGCATCGTCGAGCGGCAACGTCTCTGCGTCGAAGCTCGTGCCCTTGTTTCGCACCAGCTTCACGGCCTCTTCGACCACCGTCAGCGTCCGCAGCCCGAGTACGTCCATCTTCAAGAGCCCCGCCGCCTCCAGCGAGTACATGTCATACTGCGTGCATGCCTCTTCTCCCGGCGCTTTGTAGAGCGGCACCAGCTCGATCAGCGGTTGCGGCGCGATGACAACGGCCGAGGCGTGGATCGAGGCGTGCCGGCACAGTCCCTCGACCTTGCGCGCGATGGCCATCATCTCCCCGTACTCCGGTTTCTCCGCGACCGCGTCTCTCAGTTCTGCGACGCCCTTGAGCGCCGGATCGAGCCCCATGTTCTGAGGAATCAGTTTCGCGATGCGGTCGACATCGCCGATCGGGACATCCAGGACGCGGCCCACGTCGCGCACGGCCGCTCGTGCCTGCATCGTGCCGAACGTAATAATCTGCGCGACCGAGCCCTCGCCGTAGCGCTGTCGGATGTAGTCGATGACTTCCTGCCGCCGAGCGTCCGAGAAGTCGATGTCAACGTCAGGCAGGCTGACACGCTCGGTAGTCAGGAATCGCTCGAAGAGCAGCCCGTAGCGCAGCGGGTCAATATCGGTAATACCCAGGCAGTAAAGCACAAGACACCCCGCCGCTGAGCCTCTGCCCGGCCCCACCGGTATGCCCTTCGACCGTGCGAAGTCCACAATGTCCTTGACCACAAGGAAGTAGCCGGGGAATCCCATCCTCGCAATCACGTCCAGTTCGAACGTCAGCCGCTCCTCAATCGCCGGCGTCGGGCGATGGTAGCGCCGATGCAGTCCTTCGCGCGTCAGGTGCTTCAGGTAGGAAAGTGCATCGGCAAAACCCGGCGGCGGGCTGAAATGCGGCAGGTGGAAACGGACGTGCTCAAGGTCAAGCCGCAGGTTGCACCGGTCTGCCACCTCGCATGTCCGGTGTACCGCATTCGGCATGTCGGCGAAGACCCTGGCCATCTCCTGCTGAGACCGGAAATAGAGCTCATTTGAGCTGATCTTCAGACGGTTCTGGTCGGAGAGCTTCTTCCCGGTCTGAATGCAGACCAGGGCATCGTGGGCGCGAACGTCATCCGAACGCAGGTAGTGGCAGTCATTGGTGGCGACGATCGGAATGTCGAGCGTGGAGCTCAACTCACGGATTCCGGGAATGATCCTCTCCTGCTCAGCAAAGCCGGCACGCATCACTTCCAGGTAGAAATTCTCCCGCCCGAGCATTTGCTGGTACTCGGAAGCCGCCTGCATCGCGTGCTCCGGGTCGTCGCGGCGCAGGTAGTGGTTTACCTCACCCTTGAGGCAGCCGGACATTCCGATGAGCCCTTCCGCATGCTCAGCCAGCAGCTCCTTGTCTATGCGGGGCCGGTAGTAGAAACCTTCCAGATAGGCCTTGGTGGTCAGTTTCATCAGGTTGTGGTAGCCGGTCTCGTTTCGGCAGAGCAACGTCAGATGGAAGCTCGCCTCATGGACGTCGCTGTCGGGCTTCCGCTCGGTACGCGAACGCGGAGCTACGTACATCTCGCTGCCGATGATCGGCTTGACGCCGGCCTTCTGCGCTTCCTTGTAGAACTTGATGGCCCCGAACATGTTTCCGTGGTCGGTAATCGCCAGTGCCGGCATCCGGTACTCCGCCGCGAGTTTGACGACCGCCTCGACGCTCGATGCGCCGTCGAGCAGGCTGTATTCGGTATGGTTGTGGAGGTGGACGAAATCCACGTCCGGGGGCTTCGCGGTCACGAACCTATAATGCGAGATAGAGCCGGCAAGTCAAGGACAGAAAATGACCAATACCCAATTCGCAATGACCAACGACGAGCCAGAAGACAATCTCTGACGACCGGTCCCTTCCGCCATTGATTAGTCATCAGCAATTGGGAATTCCGGGTTCGAGTGAAGACTGGAACCGGGCTACGGTTTCTGCTCGAACTCGAGGTGGAGCTTGAGTTGCGGACCCGGGAACTCGGGCGGCAGAGGCGGGAGCTTGTCGGTCACAAGCAAAGCCCGCTCGCAGGACACGTCGTAGGCTGCGTCACCGGACTTCTTCTCGGTCACCACATCCTTGATCGTCCCGTCACGTCCGATGACGAACATGACAGTCGCGACCAGCACCTTCGATGTACCTGCATAGGGATTCAACCAGTTGTCGGAAATACGGGTCAGCATGGCGTTGAGATAGTATGAGTACCCGAGTGCCTCGGCGCCTTCGACATTCGCACCCAGACCCTCATGCCTGAACATTCCGCCTGACCCTTTGCCGGATCCGGTCCCGGCTGCCGGCTTGGTCTGCGCCTTGCCGGCCGACTTGGACCGCGCCTTGCCCTGTGAGCGCGGCTTGTTCTCGATCAACGCGGTCCCGCTCGGTGCGGTCTTGCCGGCCTCTGCGACCGCAGGCGTTCCCGGCTGAGGCAGCGGTGAGCCGCCACTGACCACCGAGACCGAGAATACGATCGGACGGCGCGTGTCTCGTACCACATGGCCAATGCTCACTAACGCGATAATGCCGACGATGAGCGCGTGGACGCCCAGAGAGAGAAGCAGGTCAGGTGCGCTCCACCGGCTCTCGGCTTTCATCTGCGTACTCATCACGGTCAATTACTGATTCCCGATTTCCAATCCCTGGTCAAGCGACATGTCCGAATGACCAACGCCGCGCGATGCTTCGGGCTTGGACATTTCCTCTCTCGTTGGTCATAGGAATTGGGAATTGGTCATTCCTCTGCATGCCTGCCGCGAACTGGCCTTAGCCGGCACAGCAGACTCGTTACTGCGGCAACGCTACAAGGCCGATGTTGCTTATCCCCTGCTCGCGGATGTCACCGAGTATCATCATGATCGTGCCGTAGTCGACTTTCTTGTCCGCGCGCAGGTATGCTCGGTCGTAGCTGCCGCGGCTGAGCTGCTCTCCCAGCACCTTGGCAAACCCGGCCACCGTCGTCGCCTTCTTCTCGACGTATACCGCGCCGTCGGCCTGGATGCTGATCTCGAGGCCCTCTTTGGTCTGAGGCTCGACGGATGAAGTGCGCGGCAGATCCAGGTCGACGCCCTGGTTGCGACTGAACGCGGTCGAGACGCCGGCGATGAGGAATATGACCATCAGGGTGAAGCTGACGTCGGCCAGCGCGGTGATGTTCATCTCGGCCATGTACCTGAGCCGTCGCCGCTTCACTGTCCGCGTCTCTCCTCGGCGACCGATGAGACGATTTCCCGGCGCAGGATGCCGGTCAGCTCGGACTCAAACCGGTCCATGTAGCCCTCGATGTCGTGCGCGCGACCGACGAAGTAGTTGTAGAAAAGAGCCGCCGGTATCGCGACCGACAGCCCCATCACTGCCGTTATCAGGGCGTCTGAGATGCCCGGCGCGATGGTCTGCAGCGTGGGTATCTGGGTCCCGCGCAGGGTCATGAACGTAACGAGCACGCCCTGGATCGTACCCAGAAGCCCCATGAACGGCGCCACCATGGTCGCGATGGAAAGGAACGTCAGTGAGCTCTCGAGCTTCTCGGTTTCGCGTGACGCTGCCCGCTCCATTGCCTCGGTGATATTCGGAATCATGTGCTGCAACAGCTCGGCTCCCCCCTCGTTCTTGCCGAAGTCGGCGCGCAGCGCCTCGTACTCCTTCACCCCGGCCAGGAGCAATGCGGAC
Source organism: bacterium (assembly GCA_035505375.1). Taxonomy (NCBI): domain Bacteria; species bacterium. The sequence continues at coordinate 49,167 of DATJQV010000089.1, forward strand.
AGCGGCGAGTACTTCAACCGCTTCGCGACACTCTCGTAGTCCCCCAGCCTGGTCCGATAGCCCCATACGCTGAGAAACTGCCGGGTCTGCCGCGAGGCGCGGCCCAGGGTTCTCAGCCTGCCGATGACAATTGCCCAGCTGATGATCGACATCAGGGCCAGCGCGATTACGTCGCAGAGCGCGAACGGCCCCGCGTGGATAAAAGGTCCGAGGAATCCGCTGCTTGGGCCCGCAGCCGGTGACACGGTCTACTGCCCCAGGGCCTGAAGCCGGCCCTGCGCCAGCTTCGCCTCGTTCGTGCCCGGATACTCCTTGACGACTTTGCGGAGCTGGTTGGCGGCCTCAGCCTTGCGGTTCTGGGCGAGGTATACGAGGCCGAGCTTGTACTCGGCCGACGCCAGCTTGTTCCCCTGGGGATAAGCCGTTATCACCTGCCGGAACCCGGCCTCGGCGCTGTCCAGCCTGCCCAGCGAGTAGAAGCACTCGCCGATCCAGTATTGGGCGTTGTCCGCGTTGTCGCTCTGAGGAAAGGACGCGACGTACCGACGAAACTCGCCGATTGCCACATCATACTTACCACGGGTGAAGTCGAGATATGCCGTGTTGTAGAGCTGGTCCTCGCTGTACGCGGCCGTATCGCTCCGGGACCGTGTCGTGTCCGGCTTCACTGGTCCGGGACGCGTCCCGGTCGCTGATTCACCGACTACCGGCGTGATGTCTCCGCGTCCGGCGCCCACCCGGCGGCTGATGCGGTCAAGCCGGTCACCCAGGTCTGCCAGACGCGCGTCGAGCTGGTCGAGCCGGCCGTCGACGTTCTCGATCTCGGTCAGGACGTCGGCGCGCAGCTTGGTCATGTCCTTGTCATGCTGCTGCTGCGCCTGTTCGACTCTTACCAGCCGCACCGACATCGAGTCAAGCACCTGGCCGCGCCGAACGTACTCGCGCTGGTAGCTGCAGCCCGTGCCTGAAACGGCAACCAGTAGACCCGACGCTGCTGCCATGCCGAAGCCGGCTGCGCGCGCGAGCCTACTGGCCGCCATCAATCATCTGGTCTCGGGCGAGGTACTTACTGGGCCGGCTTGAACTCGCAGCGCCGGTTCAGCTCGTACTTGGCCTTGTCCTGAGTGACGAGCTTTTCCTGGCCGTAGCTGATGGTCGAGAACATGTTCAGGTCCGCGCCCAGCTTGACCAGGTAGGCCTTTGCTGCCTCAGCGCGGCGCATGCCCAGCGCCATGTTGTAGGCCGCCGTGCCGATCGGGTCACAGTAGCCCTCGATTGTCACCATCGGCTTCTGCTTCGCCGCGATTGCCTTCTGGAGCAGGTCATAGTTGCTCTGGAGAATCGTCGCATCACCCGGCCTGACGTCCGACTTGTCGAAGTCGAAGTGAATGGCGGCGAGGTTCAGCTCGACCTTGGGCGGCGCCGGCGGTGTGGGCGGCTTCACGTTGAGTGTCTCCGGCGGCGGGGGTGTCGCAACCGACTCCGTCGGGGTGACGCACTTCTTGGCGCAACCGAACATGGTCAGCACGAACAACGCTCCGAGGACTACGGTCGCGAGCTTTGCTGTCGTCTTCATCGACATTCCTCCTTGGGTTCTTCTGGCAGACAATAGCTGAGACTCCTGAGAATACGTCCGGACGTTCTGATGGAAATCTCGATGGAGTAATCTACTGCCACTCTAACTGCCTGTCAAGAGAAGTCTTAGTCGCACCTCGCCTCGACTGACTCCGGGCGGTTTCGCTCGCATTAACCCGGGTTCTTGACACCGGGCCCTGCTTGCCTAACATCTACCCCGAAATGGATACGGTCTAATGGGCCGCAAGGCCCGGCCCGCCCTGCGTGGTCTCGAAGCCCTGGGCGTCCGCCTCAAGCAGATCAGGGTGCAGTCGGGCCTGTCGCAGATGAAGCTGGCCAAGTCTATCGGGTTCGACCCCGCCCATGGCTACAAATACATACTGCGGCTGGAAAAAGGGCAGGTGCCCAATCCCACGTTGCGGACGATTGCCGCCTGCCTCGAAGCCTGCGGCGCCTCATGGCAGGCCATCGTCGACGTACTGCCTGCCACCGGCACCGTTTCCTCGCCGGCGCCTCGGACGCCGTCCGCCGCACCCGCTTCGGCCCCGAACCCGGCGACAGTCGCTGCGCCGCCGCCCGCTCAAGGTCCCGCTCACCCGCTACCCGCCCGGCGCAGAGACTCCCGTCCGATGCGCGAACAACTCCGCTCCCGGCGCATCGAGGAGCACGAGCAGCACGCCCGCCGCTTCTGGCTGGGCACCAAGCAGGCCGAGGCGATGACCGTCGCCCTGCTCCGCTCACTGCGGATTCCATCCTCCCTGCACCGCGCCTACCTTTCGTTCACCCGCTCCTGCTGCTCGACCATTGACGCGATCGAGACCGCCCGCCCCGAGGTGGTCGAACGGGAACTGGCCAAACTCGTCCCGCCGGCAGTGACACAGGGACTTGACCGCGCGCTACTGGCGCAACTGCAATCAGCCTGCGTGCAGATACTCCGCCCGCAGCCGGTCGCCGGAGACGCGGAGTCGGCGGGCTAGAGTGACGGACGCCGGATGAAGCGTCCGGTCCTGCTGCCGCTTCTGGTCGCCTCGGCTCTGGCCTTCTCCCTCCCGATTGAAGCAGACACGAACCAACGCGCGAGTGCCGTCGAGAAACAGACACAATCCGTGGACTACACAATTTCCGCACGGCTCGACGACGCCGCCGGAGTGATTCGCGGCGCCGAGACCATCCGCTACCGCAACCTGAGCCGGGACACCCTCAGCGACCTCTGCCTTCACCTCTACCCCAACGCCTTTCGCGATCGCGGCACGGCATATGCTCGCGAGCTTGAGGCGATGGGCCGCTACGACTTCTCGCTCACCCGGGAACGCAGCCGCGGCTCCATCCGGCTGGACTGGACCGAATCCGGCGGCCGGGTGGGCCTCATGTACGATGCCGGGACCGAACTCGCGCTGATCCTGAACCCGCCGCTCGCACCCGGCGAAACTGTGTCAATCAGCATCGGGTTCCACACCAAAGTCCCTGCCACCGGGGCCGAGCTCGCCCGCAAAGGCCGCGGCTTCGTGCTGGCCCACTGGTTCCCCGAGGTCGCCGCAAGACAGGGGCTGTCCCCATCCAGCAACTGGCTGCTTGGCGGCTACCACGTGTTCGGCCACTCGCCCGCCGCGTTCGCGGACTACCACGTGGTGCTTGACCTGGCCCCGGACCTGGACATCGCCGCGACCGGCGCGGCAAGCGACTCTCAGGCGTACCCGGCCGGGCCGGGACGCAAGGCCGTTCACATCGAAGCGACGAACGTCGCCGGATTCGCAGTCGCGGCCTTGCCGGGACTCAAGAAGATGGCCCGCACCATCGAAGGTGTGGACGTGACGATTCTGGCGCGCAGCTTCTCCAACCCGGACTGGTACTACGCCCTCATGTCCGTGGCCGACATGCTCCACGACATGCAGCAATGGAACGGCCCGTTCCCGTTTGCCGGACTGACCATCGTTGACGGCTCTGGTGTCGTCGCGCAGGATGCATCCCACCCCGGGCTCATCGTCATGGCTACGGGCCCGATTCCTTACACGCGGATATTCGAACAGGAGCTGGCGCGGCAGGTTGCGCTGCAATGGTCGCGTTGCGCGACCGGCGCCGACGAACTCACCGACCCTGCCATCGTCCAGGGCCCTGCCGCCTACTCCGCCATGCGCTACATGGACGACAAATACGGCCGCACCAGCCTCGTGTCGAACCCCGTCTTCGGCTGGCTGCTTCGGGGCCTGAACTCCGAATACTACAACCGGCTCTACTACTACCTCGGCGCGTCGAACAACGTCCTCTGCCCGGATCCGACCAGATGTCGCGACCAGGTCGGCTACCAGGCCGCCGAGCAATCCGGCCCCGCGCTCCTGCTGCTTGCGGAAGAACGGAGACAAGGCCGGACCACCTTCGACCCATTACTGCGCACATGGACACAGGGACTGCCCGGCAAAGACCCGACCGTTTTCGACCCTGTCTCCATTCTCCACGCGCGGGGTACTGACGCCAGCCGAGCACCGGACACGGTCCTGCCCAGCCGCCTCGGCAACCGCCGCGTCACCATCCAGCCCGTCTTCGAACTGCCCAGCTTCTCCGACTACCAGATCTTCTACGGCCCGTACTTCTGGGCTGACGCCTACAGCGGAGCCCAATGCTGCGTCTGGGCTCAGGGCCGCCAGTTCTTTGACGTCGGGCCGCTGCGCGGCCGCCACCAATGGATGGTGAGTGAAATCTACAGCACCCACATTCATGACTTGCACTCCAGCGTCAACTACCAGACTCCGCTCACCTTCATCGACGACCGGTTGCGCCTCTACGCCGCGCTCGACTACTCGACCGTGGACGCCGGCGCCAAACTCTACTTCAGTCAGGAACTCGGGCCGGTCTACCGCCAGCCCAAGACCACCATCGACTTCGGCTACCGCGTCCTCGACGTCAAGAGAGTCGATTTCCGCGACACCAACGCCTGGGAACTCGGCCGCACTGCCGACCTTCGCCTGCACATCGCCCAAAGCTACGAAACGCGGCTCCTCCTCGGCAGCGCGCAACTCCTCGCGCGGAAAGGCATGACTGCGCTCGGCAGCGACAGCAACTACCTCAGGCTGGGCATTGAACAATCGCATACCTGGCGGGGCCTGCGCCCGGTCGAACTGACTCTGCGGGCGTTCGCCGGCTGCGTATGGGGCAACGTGCCCAAACAGGACCAGTTCTACCTCTCCGGCGGCCTCATCAGCAACGGCGCGGAACCGGTCACCTGGGGCTACAAAGGCATCTCGTCCGGCCAGGAAAACTGGCACTACGACGCCGACGTCAACTGCCGCGGATACGCGGGCCTGTACCTCCACGGCCGCGCCGCCTACGGCCTCAACTTCCAGGTCACGACCCCGAAACTCGGCCTGATTTCCGCGTCGCCCTTCTTCGACCTCGGCAATGTCGGAGACAGCCTGAACCAGGCCGGGTTCTGGAATCCCCGCATGGACGCCGGCCTCAAACTCACGCTCGGCCCGCTCTACGCCGACTTCCCGGTCTGGCGATTCCAATCCGGCGTTTCCGACCAGCGTTTCGCCTTCCGCTGGATGCTCGGGCTCAAAGTCAGCGGCACCCTCGGCAGCTCCTGACCGCGGTCTAATCCGCCGATTACGCAGATGACGCAGATTGAGGATTCGGATAGAGCAGAATTCAGAAACCAGAAACCAGAATGCAGAATTGACGATGGACGAGGAGACGATGGACGAAAGGACGGGTAACCGTAGATTACGCAGATGACGCAGATTCAGGATTCGGATAGAGCAGAATCCAGAAACCAGAAACCAGAATGCAGAATTGACGATGGACGAAGAGACGATGGACGAGAGGACGGGTAACCGCAGATTACGCAGATTCAGGAACCGGATAGTTCAGAACTCAGAAACCAGAGACCAGGATTCAGAATTGGCCAGACGAGGAACCAAGAACCAAAAACCAGGAACTGTCGCGAACCGCAGATGACGCAGATTGCTTTGGAGTGCGGGAGCACGGCTCCCGCTCTTCACGGCCGGCCAGAGAAGCGAACCGCGCGGATGATGACCGTATGGCTGCGCCGCACTACGTCGATGGCCACCGGAAAGCTCAGGTCAAAGTCAGCCAGAAACCTTATCAAATGGCTTGTTCAGAGGCTCACTCGAAAACTGCGGTCAAGACTCTGCACATCGCTACCTCAGTCGCTTGAGCCAAAGTACGGCACAACGTTGCTGGCATCTCTCATATCATAGACCCCGACTTCGCTTCCTGAATCAACCCGGTTGACTCTGGTCAGAATCAAACCGCATTACTAGCAGCGGTCGGCATCCTCCGGAGCATCTGCCTAACCGTTCGATAGACCGCCCGACACACCTACCGGAAGTCAGTCTGCAGGACCAACTGCAAGTAGGACTATCGGATCGACCATTACACCAACCGACAGTCCGACCATAAGACATACCAGCAGTACAACCGATGATTCAACCGACAGTAGGTCTATCAGTCGAACCTGCACAGGGTCTACTAGTCCAACTGCTGGTTCGATATTTGGATGTACTGCTGCACCAATCCATAGACCGTCTACCGGACGGTCTGGTAGACGGTCTGGTAGACGGTCTAGTAGAAGCAGAGTCTTGGCGCTGCGCTGGCCGAGGCTATGTTGCTAACCTACGTACTTATGGCATTTAGATTGCTTGCGCGGTCGCTGTGTATGGCTCAGCAGTTATTCCGGTCTTGTTGCTATCAATTGCGTTCATGGCTGCCCCTGCTATGTTCATCCCGGCACTCAGCCGCTCAGGCGGAATTCGCCATTCAGTGTAGGTCAGGAATCCGCACTCCGATGCCGCCGCCCGGCCCGCCAATGAGACCAAGGTCAAAGAGACCATCAACGCATGCGGGGTCTCAACGCAGCGCCTTCCGACCCCAGCGTCTGACTCCTGCAAACTGCCAACTGGAAACTGGCAACTCGCGCCGTAGGCGCGTCAGGTCCTGGCCAGGACCCATGAGGACG
>DATJQV010000090.1 GCA_035505375.1 bacterium
AGGGGTCGTACTGCCCTCTCCCGATGACGTACCGCGCCAAGACCTGACCATTGACCATCTTGAGGACTTCGCCGCTATCTTCCACCGTCCAGCGCACGATCTCACTGCCCACTCTCAGGCTGCACGCGGCATTCCCGGCGGCCCATGACGAATCCAAGAGCGGTTCAGCGTCCGGAACCGATTGGCTCCAGCCGGTGCTCGCGCCGATGCCCAGCACGCACACTAGAAACCCGAGTATCCTGGTCATACACAGTCCTTTCTTCATCCGGTTCTGCTGCACCTCACGCGCAACGAGCCGGACAAGCACGAACTCGCAACTTTCGGCCTCCTTTCACTCACTAGTGGGTTTACCTTGTCACGATGACCTCGGTCACGGCCGACGGCTGATGCCCAACGGTTGACGGCCCAGAGCGGACGAAATAGACGTCAGGGGCGAGTCTGCTCACGTCGTTCGCGCCGGAATGCAGGTCGGCCACCTTGCGCCCCGCGGTGTTCAGCAGTTCCGCCCCGTATACTGTATTCTGTCTACTGTCCTCTGCGCCGAGCATCAGCACTCCGCGCACGATAGTCGGCATTGGGTTCGTCGTTCGCAGATCGACGTTCGGCGTTTCCTCGACTCCATCGCCAGAGTATTGGAATATCTCCAGACCTCCACTACCATCCGCGACGTAGGCATGGTGGGCAGCCACGGCCACGCCCTCGGCATTGCCCGGCGTATCGTAGTATCCGAGTTCGAGCGGGTTCGCCGGGTCGGTAACCGAGATAACTCGCAGGCCGGTGCCGTCTACTACGTAGAGGTAACTTCCGGACAAGGCTGCGGCATTGGCCGAGCCAAACGTTATGATGTGCTCGACCTCAACCGGCCGCGTTGGGTCAGCGACCGATATGATGCGAACCCCGGAGTCTCCATCTGTGACGTAGGCATAATTGCCTTTCACGTCAAGGCCGGCGCCACCGACCGGGAGCGCGAGGAACCCAATCTGGACCGGGTGAGCCGGCTTGGAAATCGAAATGACCCGCAGTCCGTCGTCGTAGTCCGGAACGTAGGCGCAGCTCTCAGCCACGGCCACACTGGAAGCGTTGCGCGGCGGATAGCAGTGCCCGACCTCAACCGGAACGTTGGGGTTGGCGACTGAGATGACTCGCAGTCCATTGGTGTAGTCCGCAATATAGGCGTAGCTACTTTCAACGGCAACGCCGCTTGCCCAGTACGTCTGGCAATATCCGACAGCGGTCGGATTCGCCGGGTCGGCAATCGAGACGACGCACAATCCGCTCTGCCCGTCGGCAACATAGGCATAGCTCCCGAGCACGGCCACGTCGTAGGCCTTGTTTGACGTGTTGCAGTGGCCGACCTCGACCGGGTGCGCCGGATCGGCAATCGAGACGACCTGCAGGCCCGAATCCCAGTCTGCAATATAGGCAAAGTCGCCCCTCAGGGCCAGATCCATGGCTGAGCTCGACGTGGCGCAGTGGCCGACTAGTCTGACGTTGAGGGAATCAGCGGCCGACGCAATGCCGACCAGCAGAAGTATCAGACAGAATGTGACTGCGGTGAATCTGCTCATCGTTGACTCCTGGTTATTATGTGATGATCATACGGGAGAAACACACCCGGGAAAACACGACCGGGCGCGACGCCAGCGCGCACGTTAGAAGCCTGAAACCTGTGGTCATCTGCAGTCCTCTCTCGCCCGCCTCTGCCGCGCCATGTGCGCGACGGAGTCGAACGAGCACGAACTTGGCCGCTACTGGCCTCCTCTCAGGGGCGGGCCTGCGCCCGCCCCTGCCTGTCTGCTGCAGATTCATCTCGTCACTATGACCTTGCGGACAACTGACGCGTGAGTTTGCGCCTGCTCACGCACAAAGTACACGCCCGGCGACAACGCCCGAACATCATTCGCGCCGACCTTCAGGTCGAGCACCTTGCGTCCCGACGCATCGAGTAATACGGCCGCCTTGCAGCCGGCCAGGTTCAGTTCACGTTTGACCACGCTGGGCCAAACGCGCAAGGACCTTGCGCTGATATGTTGAACGGGTTCGAGATCCAGACCGCTCGGTTCGGTGACAAGTCGGTAGCGGAACAGCCCACGGTTGCCGAGCGCGGCGTACAGCGTATCGTGGCTGAGCAGTAGTGCTTCGTAGCCTGGGAAGGGCGTCCGCGACTGGTACAAGCATCTCGGCTGAGCGGGTTCGGCTACCGAGTAGACCCCAATCCAAGTCGGGACTGCAGCTACCAGAAGTGTATCCCGCACCGTGATTGCGCCCGAGCCTTGATACGGCTGTGCGTGATAGGGTACCTGTTGAGCGCCAAGTTCGCGTGCATGAAGCCCGCCCGCGATGCTGTAGACCTTGATGGAGTCGAGCGAGTCCGAGATAGTGTAGGCGAGGGTGTCCTGTGCTGCGACGCAGGACGCCAGCCACAGTGAGTCCATCAGCCGGACGGGATTTCTCGGGTCAGACACGTCGAACACGGAGAGCTCATTGGCGCCCACCAGAACCAGATTGCCGACCGGTACGATTGGGTCTGACCACGACTGACCATGGGCCGAGCCGAGTAGCGTAGGGTCGCGAGGGCGCGCAAGCGAGTATACCCGGAATTCAGAGTCGGCCAGTACGTAGCAGAGCGAGTCCTTCAGCGCCGAACGCGGGAAACTGGCCTGGACCTCGGACAGCACTGATGGTCGGCCGGGGTCGCTGACACCGAATACCACGAGGCTATCGTCAACCGAGGCGACCGCGATAGTATCGAAGGCGGAAAGCGCGAAGTTGACGTCCGGTGTGTCCAGACGGCCGACCGAAATCAGCTCGCCGGTTGGGTCGTTGCCAAGCACTGCCAGCCCGGACCGGACGCTTAAGATTGCGTCTTTACTGAGAGCGACGCCGTTGCCTGCCTGTCCGGTCGTCAGGGACGCAACGATGGCGGGCCTGGACGGATCAGCCAGATTGACCACCTGAAGCTTGCGCCAACCGGCAAGGTAGGCGATGGTGTCAACCCATACAACGTCGCGGCAGGGCTCACCCACGGCGGCAATCTCGTACGGGTGCGCCGCGTCAGCCACTGACACGAGTTCCAACCCCGTCCCACGATAGGCCACGGCCGCTATGGTATCTCGTACAACGAGCCGATACGGGGATGAAAAAGGCATGGTGTCGTACACACCAAGCAGTTGCCCGTTCGAAGGGTCGGTGATGTCGTAGATGCGCATGCCGCAGGAACTCCCCTGGCTTCCCATGGCGACCTGATACAGTCTGTTCCCTTCGACGGCCATGCCCGGTTCCCTCAGGTTGTCGTTGCCCCATTCGGCCAACCATCTGAGGTCCCTGGGATCAGCCACGCTGTACACCCCTACGCCACCGAGCCCGATTGACAGAAAGGCGAACGTATCTCGGACCGAGATTCGGTACGCTATTGTCGGCGCACTGACCGAACACAGCAGAATCGGGCTGCGAGGGTCGGTCACGTCGTAACTGAGAAGGCGTTCCCAGGTGGAAACCAGCATAAGGCTGTCGCGAGCCCAAACTGTGGTGCAGGCATCCAGGTCGAGCGAACTCAGTCTCACGGGGTCGGTGGCATCGCTGATATCCCAGATCTCGATGTCCCGGTCCACACTGGGTTCCAGCATCCACGTCGCCATTGCCAGGTACAACTTCGTGCCGTCCAGCCACATGTTGCAGACCTCCGATTGACAGCGGATGCGGTCCGAGACCACTGCGGGTCGGGAAGGGTCCGCTACGTCGACTAGCAGCACGCCGCACCCGGCAGCCATGCAGACCAGATGGCGCGTCGTGTCCATGACGACGGTTGTGCCTTCGCTGAACGGCCAGGAGCCGGCTGGCTCTAGTCCGATGGTGTCCAGTGGCAGGCCCGCTGCCTGCGGCGTGCTCATCGCGAGCACGAGAGAGAGCGCTGTTGCGATCATCTGGCAGTCCTTTCTTGTCCGCTTCTGCCGCGCCCTATGCGCAACGGAGCCGGGCAAGCACGAACTTGGCCGCTACTGGCCTCCTCTCGCGATCCTGGGTTGTTGGGTCTGATTGAGCAGTTACGCACTGCCCGATGCTGCTACTGATGCGCGTCAATCACGCAGTGTTGGCTTATGGTCTCCTCAATTGCTGCACCAGTATAGAATTCTCATTTTCCCTGTCAAGGGTCAACGGGGTAGACATGACTGGATCCTGGACATCGGTCGCTAGAACCTCCCTCCGATGCCGACGAGTGGAGTGAAGGGGATGCCGGTGGACTCGCCGGTGATGATGTTGCCGTTCTGGTCCTCGAACTGGGTCAGGTTGTACGCGTTCTGCTGGTTGTAGACATTGACTATCTCGATGTACATGTATGGGTGCAGCGGGAGCTTGGGCATCTCGTGCGAGAGTTTCAGGTCCAGCCGATTATAGACCGGCACCCGGGCCGAGTTCTTCCCGCCTTCGATGACGAACGGCGAGAGGCCGTGATTGAGGTCAGCGCTGTTGGACTCATTGGGTGAGTTCGTGTAGAGCAGGGGCGTGTAGGGCGCTCCGGTGTTGAGGCGGAATGTCGCAGCCAGAGTCCATTCGGCCCCGAAGGTCTTCTGCACCTGCAGGCTGAAGGAATGCCTGCGGTCGTACTCGTCCCAGAAGAGCATCGTATCCGTGCCCTGTTGTTTCCTGCACCACGCCAGCCCATAAGTCAGCCAGCCGCTCCACGAGGGAGGAAGTGAGGAGGGAGGAGTGAGGAAGGAGGAAGGGTAGGAAGCGGTGAGCTCGATGCCGCGCGCGTAGCCGTAGCCCTGGTTCCCAGGGTCATAGACGTTGTCCTGTCCATCCGTCTTCCAGGTCGGCAGGCGGGAGTAATCCTTGATGTAGCCTTCGAGCGTGAGGCTGATGCTCTTCGCGAGCTTGAACTCGCTTGAGACGGAGTAGTGGTCGGCCTGCTTGGCCGCGAGCGCCCCGGTCTCGAACAACTTGTAGTCGTCGTACTGCTGGTCGAACACGAACGAAGCGCACGAGTTACGCAGGAAGCTGTATGAGTTCTGGTAGAGCCGGCGATATCCGGCCTTCAGGGTGATGTTGTCGGTGATGAAGTAGCTCGCCACGGCCCGCGGCTGCAGCACTCTGTCCGGAGCCCAGCTCACGTCCTCATACCTGAACCCGAGGTCAAGGCCGACCTGCTTCAAGAGCTTGAGATTCATCGCCGCATAGACGGCCCAGGTATTGTCCGCACGTTGGAGGACTTGCGGAGTGAGGAGGTCGCCCGTAAACCCGTCCTTGCCCAACACCGCTCCCCAGTCCAGCTCCAGTTCGTCGGAGACAGTGCCGGTGGCATCAAGCCGCAGGCCATACTCCGACTGCTGCGTGGTCGCCGTGCCCGACCAGACCGAGGGCGTCAGGTCGAAGTCGTGACTGCTGGAGTAGAAGGTCAGGTCGCTCTTTACCTTGCCCAGGTCCGATTCGATGCTGGCGGCCATCGACGTGCCGGACTCGTGCATGTCCTCCTCGACCCCCAGCAGGTCGGAGACGATGTGGTCGGAGCCGTTGACCACGGTCAGTCTGATCCGGTTCGGCCCGTAGAGCGGCATGGACGCCTGCGCATTCACGTCCGAGTACGACGGCTGGGTGTTGGTGCCCGCGCCCATCGGCCCGAATTGCACGTAGTAGAACGTCCGGCGATACGATGCCAGGTAGTCGATGTCACCGAGATTGCCGACGTAGGCGGCTTTCATGTTCATCGGGTCGTAGGCCCAGGCGCCCTCGCCGTGCTCGCTCCGCTTCGGCTCCATCACCGCCACACTCGACAGCGCGTCGCCGTACTGCGACGGGAACACGCTGGGATAGAAGGTCACCTTGCTGACGATGTCGGGATTGATGACGGACGAGAATCCGAGCAGGTGGTAAGGCCAGAGCAACTCGGTGTTGCCGAACCAGACCGAACTCTCGTCCGGCTCGCCGCCGCGCACCGCATAAGTCCCGCTCCATTCCCCGCGCGCACTCTGCCCCACTCCGGGCAGGAAGGCCAGCGACCGCACCGGGTCCTGCACGAAACCGCCCGCGTTGCGCGACAACTGCTCAGAGCTGATCTCGCGCTCGCTGACCTTTTCCTCTCCGCGCCGCGACCGCACGTCCACGCCCTGCACCGGAATCACGCGCACCCTCAGGCGGAAAGCCACCCGTGCCACGCCATAGGCCGGCACGTCCACAGCGATGGTCTCCGGCTCGAAAGCGACGTGGCTGGCCACCAGGCGCCACGAACCAGCATTGACCGGCCCGAGCACGAACCCGCCATTCTGCCCGGTCGAGGCCCCTTCACTGGTGGCCAATATAACGACGTTAGCGCCCGGGACGACGTCGCCCGACGCGCTATCCACGACCGTGCCGCGCAGCAGCCCGGTCTGTCCGGCCAAGATTACTGTAAGTAGGTAGCTAGCGAACAAACACGGTGTTTACTCGATACGCCCTATCTTAGCCACCTCCTTGCCCGCCGTCAAGCCGAGCGTAGTCCCCCAGAACCGATATTGAAGCCACGAAAGCACGAAAGACACGAAACAAATGGGTGTAGGATGCCACAAGTCCGTTTCACTCCGTTTTGGCCTCAGGGGCCCCTGTCTGACAGTGCGTGTCTTCGTGGCCGTCTATTTCGGATTCAGGGTAGTCTGCGGTCATTAGGAATCATCAGGTTGCTGCCCAAATGGCAGGGGCGGGTCAAAGACCCGCCCCTGTGAACCGTTTGGTTCGGTCTAGTGCTCGATGATGAGCTTCTGCGTGGTGCTGAAGCCGTCGGTCGCGACCTTAACCAGGTACACGCCCGCGTCCAGCTTGCGCAGGTCGAGATTCGCGGTACCATTCCGCCCGGCCGTAATCGTCTGCGTGAGCACCTGCCGTCCAGTCACGTCGTATAGGTCAAGCGTCACCAGCCCGGCTTTGTGCAGGCTGTAGTGCACCGTGGCCAACTTCCCGAGCGGGTTGGGAGCAATCGACACCGACGGATGTCCGACAGCCGCGTTCTCGTCCGCGATGCCCGACATTCCCACGGACAATGACCTGACGAGAGTATCGTTTGCAGTGTTTCCGTCAAAAGGCAGTTGGGTGATGCCGGTCATGGTGTACGTGCCTACTGCCGGCTTGACACTGTCGGGAAAAGTCACGATGACCTGTTGACCGGCAGCGACCGGCCCGCTATTGGCCGAGCCTGAGTAGACGGTGTCGCGGGGGGGCGAGTTCCGGACGATGCTGAATGTCACCGGGATGTTGTGGCGGTCAGCAAGACCCGCATTCCTGACGACGACCTGCGGGCTAAATGTCGTGTTGGAGTCAATCTGCTCCTGCGGGACGGTGATGTCCTTCACCGCGCCGTCGAGCAGCGGGCTGCCGCAGTAGGCGTCGATTCCGAAGTCCACGGATCTGTCCGTCCCGAAGACCCCCCATCGTTGGTGACCATCACCGTATATGCCCCAGTCGTTGCCGATATGAATCGTGTCTTTCATCGTATCCAGCGCCAAGCATGGGTAGGGCGGAGTGACACTCGTCTGGTAGTAGGACACGAAGAAGGTATCGTAGTCGACCACCACCGGCGGGTCAAAGTGCGCCTCATTCTTGCAGAAGGTCATCCACGTGTCAGCGTGAAGCTTTCCAACCCAGGCACCGAGCTCTCTCCCGGGGTTGCCGTGGGGTGAACCTTCGTCCGCGTACACCCTAACCTCTGCGTCGTAGTCCTCCGCGGTGTCGCTCTGCCAGCGTGTAATCCAGAGCACGGCCTTGCTTATGGTCAGCGGCCGCACCGGCGCCGCAAACCTCTCCGCAAGCTGGCTGCCCGCGGCGACCCAACTAATGGCGTCCTCGAATGTCCCGTCGTTGTAGGTGAGGTGTTCCACGCCCCACCACTCCGTGACGGCGAAACGGCCAGCCTTCCGGTCGTTCGACGTATCCTGGTCCCCGGATAGTGCCGTGGCCATCGTGTCCAAGTACACGTTCTCCTGAGCCGGTGCGACCCAAGGTGGGAAAGCAACCGTGTCGACGCTGCCGGAATTGAGACTCGCAACATGAACAGTATCAGGCCCGTAGACTCTTGCGCCGGCCGCGGAATCGTACACAACACAGGTGACCGGAATGTTCGTCTGGGTCTGCGTACCGAAGTTCTTCACCTCAGCGCGCGGGAACACCGTGTCGCCAGATGGGACGTACTCGCCCGGCGAGAGTATCTTCGAGACGCCAACATCGTTGTTGTACATGAGGTGTGCGACCCGGAGTGACAGTGCATGAGGGTAGCTATGGCCGGCCAGGTCCGATATCCCCGGAATCGAAAGCGCACCTATGGCGCTCGGTCCGTGGCCTGTCAGGCCTGCGGCCAATCCTACCAAGACCAGCAGGCAGCCTATTGCGGTCAAACCTTGCCTGTACACAACTACCTCCTTCTGGATGGCTATGCCCGCCAGTCAGCGTGCGAGCTTCGTGCCCGCCGTTCCGGGGGCAAGCTATCGCAGTTGTCCAGCCACAGTATCGGCTGGGCTGCCTTGATTGTAGCCCTCCCGCCCGTCATTGTCAAGCCGTCTGGAATCCTAAGGCTGCCGCCCAAATGGCAGGGGCGGGTCAAAGACCCGCCCCTGTGAACCGTTTGGTTCGGTCTAGTGCTCGATGATGAGCTTCTGCGTGGTGCTGAAGCCGTCGGTCGCGACCTTGACCAGGTACACGCCCGCGTCCAGCTTGCGCAGGTCGAGATTCGCGGTACCCGAACGACCGGCAGCCATCGTCTGTTCGAAGACCGTCCGGCCGGTCACGTCAAAGACCGACAACGTGGCCAGTCCGGCCTTCGGCAGGTTGTAGCGCACGGTCGCGAGTCCGCCCATGAGCGGATTCGGAGCTATCGCAAACGACGGGTTCGCGATGTCGAAGGTTCCGGCAGCGACGCCGTCACGGTTCGGCTCACGCGGAGCCGGCATGCCCCAGAACGGACGGAAGCGCCAGAACTCGTTCGTCCGGTTGCCCTTGAAGGCAAACATGCCCGTGTAGGGATAGTGGGTCAGAGCGCCGCCCGCCGAGACCCTTCTTCGGGAGCCGGTATTGCCGATTGTCGGAATCGAAGGCATCGCCTGCCAGGAATCGCCCTGCGTGTAGTAGCGCCAGAACTCGGTGGTGTTGCCGCCCTTGAGCGTGTAGATGGCACCATCTTCGGAAGTCGTAGCGCAGGAGCCGTCCTTGGCTTTCTTGGCACCTTCCGGTCCGGGAACCGGCATCGGGTGGATCTTGACGTTGGTGAGCCACGTATCGGCGTCGGTATTGAACTCGTACATCTCGTGGTACTGCGCCTTGAAGACGTAGAGCACGTGGTTGGTGGGGTCGGGATCAGGAACCATCCATGAACCCGCGTTGTATTTGAGGTGGTAGCCGGGTCCGGCCGGAGCGTTGAGCAACGTCGTCCAGCTGTCGTTAGCGGGGTTGAACTTGTAGAACTCGTTCCGGTAGCCTTTGAGCAGGTAGACGTAGCCGACATCCTTCTTCATGCCCCAGGCGAGCGCGGCGCCTTCGCGCACCTTCTTGCCTGATGACCCGTACGGCACGTTCGCCATCTGGATCCAGGTGTCGGTCGCGGCGACGTACTGATAGAACCCGACGGTGTTGTTGCCCTTGGTCAGGTAGAGCTTGCCGTTGCCGTCGGTGCAGAGAGCCGAACCCTTGTACGGCATCTTGCCCTCGGCGCCATACGGTTCCTCGGCCAGAGTGACCCAGGTCCCGGTCGCCACGTTGTATGAGTAGAAGTCGCCCGACTTGTTACCCTTCGACGCGTAGATCAGGTCGGTGCTCCCATCGTAGGTGAGACAGCCACCGTCCTTGATCGGCTTGCCGGAAGGTCCCTTCGGCAGAGGGGTCATTTCAGCCCACCCTGACGGCGCCGACGACGAGACGATGCCGGAACCATGCGCCGTATCGTTGACCGGATTGCGGTCGTAGTTGTGTATCGTGTAAGCAACGACCTTGTAAGGACCCACCGGGCTTGCGTCCCAGGCCTCGGTGAAGACGTGCGTGACGGTGTCCCCGGCTCCGAGTACGATGCCGGTCTCGGTTGTGTCGTAGTCGGTTGCCGTCCCGCTCGTGATGATACACCGGAGGCTGAACGTAGCCGGTGAGCGACCGTTGTTCTTCAACATGACGGTCGGATACACGGTCGTGTCCTGGGCGATGTGACCGTTCGGTTTCACCATCGCCGTCGCGCTCAGGTCAATGCTGACCACTGCACCCGTAGCGTGCGCGGTGTCGTTCGTCGAGTCGTCATCCATCGCATTCATCGTGTACGCGGTGACCGTGTAGTCGCCCAGCGGGTCAGCTTCCCAGGTCTTGGCGAACACCCGGGTAACCGAGTCGTGGGGAGCGAGATGGATACTGGTCTCGGTCGTATCGTAGGCGGTCGTCGCGCCGCTCTTGATGAGGCAACGGACGCTGAAGTTGGCGTCGGCGGTGCCGTAGTTCCTCAGTTTGAAGCTCGGCGCGATTACCGTGTCCTCGATGATGGTGTCCTTCGGCGACAGCAGGGCCGACACTCCGATGTCGAGGTGCTGGACATTGAACGACTTCTGTACGTAGTTGTTGGTCGAGTCGTAGTCACCGCCCTTCGTAACCCGGCACGCGCCCGTATAGTAGCCGTCGACGGTCGGATTCCATGACTTGAGGTAGGCCAGTGTCTCCGTTTGGCCCGCGGCAAGAGTAACGCTCTGAATCGTATCATAGACGAACGACTCAGGGCTGGCCGTCTTGAGGCCAGGAACCTTGCCGGTCTGGGAATTCGTGCCGGTAAGCCCGGTCGAGCCCCGGCCCGGAGTACCCGCGAGTGGAGCGCCCGAGCCGCTGTTGCGGGTCGTGCTCTGCCCTGAAGTGCTGCCGATTCCCTTGCTCGCGCCGTTTTGCGCGGTCGGGCCCTGACTCAGGCCCATGCCGACCGCTGCGCCGACACTGCCTTGCGCGACCAGACCTCGGCTCTGGGTCCTGCCAACCTGACTGCCGACGTTGGTTTGTGCGGCGAGGCCCTGGCTGGGCACGCTGCCCACCGGAGCGACAGCGCCGCTCGCGGGAGCAGAGTTCTGGCCTGCGGGCTGACCGGACGGAGCGTTGCTCAGCATGGAGGCTGAATCCAGATTGATGGTGAACTCAGCATTGAACGTAGCCGGCAACAGGCCGTTGTTGCGGAGGATGGCCTTCGGATTGAGCGGCCAGTTCCGCCAGAGCGTGCCGACCGGCGCGAGGATACCGTACACCCCGACGTCCACCGGCACGATGATGAAGTTCGACCTGGCCGTATCGTTCGACGCCACCGTATCACAAATCAGCTTGTGGTAGGACTTGGCACTGTAGTGCGAATCGGCGACGGTCGGAACAAATGCGGTGAAGTTGATGGTCGCCGAGTCGCCGGGGTTGGTCGTGCGCTGGGCCGAGTCGAGGTAGACCTGCGTGCCGTTCCGCGCGATGGCCATGTAGACGTAGTAGGTCGCCGAGCCCCTGCCGGCGACGTGCTTGAACGCCACGCTGGGCACGATGGTGTCGTAGTTGGCGTGAGTGCCGGTCGGCTGCAGTATCGACCGGGCCGCCATGTCAACCAGGACCTCGTCGGCTCCGATGTCCGGCGTGTTCTTCGTCCGCGAGTCGCCGTCGATGTCCGTCGTGAACGGAGCATAGGCCCGGCCGGCGTTGATGCACGGCGACATGACGCCGATGTGCGCGTCGGTCGCGCTGACATACTGCGGGTCAGCGTTGATGCTGTTCGTGTCCCTGAGTGACAGCGCCTGCCAGGCCGCCAGCGTCATCGCGCCAATCGGTGAATGGTAGATAACGCCGGATCCGCCGCCGTTCAAGAAGTAGTCGTTGTTGTTAGTCGTGGTTGGGTACGTGTCACCGGTCGCCGCCACGTAGTTGTACAGCGCATACGAATTGGCCTGGAAGATGTTGTCGTTGAGCTTCCAACTGAAGTCGTAGGAGGCGTAGACGCCGTATGAACTGGAGGCGCTACCGCGGAAGGTGTTGAACACGATCTGCGGGTTAGTCTGGTAGTACAGGTAGAGGCCGTAGCTGGTGTAGCCCCTGATCAGGTTGTTCGCCACGACGTTGTTCACGCCGTACGGCGACGTCGTGTAGCCGTACAGGTAGATGCCGTAGCTCGAGGTGGCGTTGATGGTATTGTTGAGAATCGAGTCGTAGCTGCCGTAGTTTGAGTAGATGCCCGAGCCGTTGTTGAAGATGTTATTCTTGATACGGAGAGTATCCTCGTAGTATGAGTAGACTCCGTAACTGGAGGTCGTGAAATTGTTGTTGGCAATGACGTTGCACCGGCTGTAAGGCGACGAAGTGTAGCCGTACGCATAGACGCCGTAGGAAGAACCGGTAGTGGTGTTGCTAAGTATCGAGTCGTAGCTGCCGTAGTACGTCATGATCGAGTAGGAGCCGCCGGTGAAGCTGTTGTTCTTGATGCGCATGCTGTCCTCGTAGTAGGTGTACATGCCGTAGCTGCCGCCCGAGAACGTGTTGTTGGCGACGATGTTGCAGTGGCTGTAGGGCGCGGAGGAGTAGCCATAAAGGTACAGGCCGTAACTGGAAGTCGCGGTAAGGGTATTGTTGGCTAGTGTATCATAGCTGCCGTAGTAGGACATGATCGGGTTCGGACCGTTGATGATGTTGCCCTTGATGCGCATGCTGTCCTGGTAGTAGGTGTAGATCCCGTAGCTGGTGAACGCGGATATGGTGTTGTAGGTGAGGAAGTTCCGCTTGGTGTAGGACCCGACCGTGGAGTAGCCGTAGATGTACATTCCGTACGTGCCGCCGGTGATGACGTTATAGGTGAGTGTGTCGTCATCCGAGTAGTAGCTGTAGATGCCGTAGTACGTGCCGGACGACGGGCCGATGATAGTGTCGTAGGAAATGGAGCACGTATCGCACCCATCATAGGGCGACACCGACGTAACGCCATACATGTAGATGCCGTAGGTCGTGGACCCGGTCATCCTGAACCCCGTGATGCGCACGCGTTTGTTGCGCAGCATGTAGAAGTTGTACGCGTCGCCCCCTGCGTCCAAAGTCGCGCTCTGGCCAGGATAGACCCGGAAGGTCAGCCAGTTCGTGCCGTTGGCGAGTCCATACAGGTTGACTGAACCGGTATACGTGCCGTTGTAGACGTCGAACTGAACGGCACCAGCGAAGCCCCGCACCGCGAGTGCGTAGACTGCCTGGGTTACGCTCGTGAAATCGCCGCCGCCTGCCTGCTTGATCGTATACACGCCGCTCATCGGGCCGCCCCAGTTGAACGTGTGCTCGTCGGCACCCATGTCATACTTGCCCGGCCCGGGAGCCGAATCACGCAACTCCTGGTCGATGTCGCGGGTGATACCGCTGATGTTGGTCGCCGAGTCGATGCAGGGCGAGCCGTCCTGCAGGTGCGGATTCACGACGCTACCGACCTTCGGGTCGCGGTTGATGCCGTTCGCTTCGTATCCGCCGGACCGCAGGGTTGCCCAGGTCTTGGCGCTGTTCACATACGCGATGTACGTGCCGCTCGGATACCAGTAGCAGTTATAGTTAAGGCAACTGGTCGGTGGCGTCGAACTGCCGTACAGGTACATCGCATAGTACGACGTCGTGGTGTTACCATTGTAGAAGATGTTGTTGCGGAATGTGGGCGCGGTCTGGTTGTAATAGTACTCGTAGACGTCGTAGTTGCAGCTCGGGCTGTAGATGGTGTTGTAGTAATACAGGTTACCCGAGTTGTAGTACGAGTAGATGCCGTACGACGTGAATCCAACGATGAAGTTGTTGATGAAGACGTTCGGTCCTGAGGGATAGGCCGCGGAGGCGTAGGTGTAAATGCCGTAGCTGGAGCCCGCGTAGAGCTGGCAGTCCACGACCGAATCATAGTTGCATGAATAATACAAGTAGATCGGGTTGACCCCGTTGAAGACGCAGCGCCGGAAGGTAATCGTGTCGTTGCCCTTGTAGGCCGCAGAACCGCTGGTCAGTGTCTGGCAATAGGCGCCGTAGCTCGTGTAGCCCGAGAATATCAGGTCAGTGAACTTGACCTTGCTCACCTGAGTCAGGTACGCGTCGTACGAGGTGGCGGCGTTTATCACCACCCGGTCGGTCACTCCGGACGCCGTGTGAGCCTTGATATTCAGGAAGTAGCTGCCGTTGTACAGGTCCACCAACCGGATCTGCTCATTGTACGTCCCGGCGTAGACCTCCAAGGTGATGTCCCCGGCGAAGCCTTTGCCCCAGATGTCATACATGGCATCGAAGAAGGTCTTGTAGTTGCCGGTGCCGTCCTTCTTGATGGTGTAGGTGCCGCTCATTCCCGTGGGCGGGCCGGTGTACTCGTCCGCGCCGATGTCCGGCCAGTTCGAGGTACGCGAGTCACCGTCAAAGTCGGTCGTGATGCCTGAAATCGTGTCGCCGGCATTGATGCACGGCGAACCCGCTTTCAGGTGCGGGTTCCACCCGCCGCCGCAGATCGGGTCGGCCGAAATGCTCAGCGAGTCGTACCCGGTCGCCTGCCAGGCGGCCAGGGTTGAGTAAGTCGTGCTATTGTAGTAGGCAACACTGGAGGAAGGGTAAAGGTCGTTCCTTCTGACTGTCATATGGTTCAGGTCCAGCGTGCAGCCGGTCGAGAAATAGTAGCAATAGCTGGTGGGCATCTTGAAGATGTTGCCCCTCATTTGCCAGCGCGTGCCGTAGTAGGCGTAGATGCCGTACGACGGGCTGCCGACGATCGTGTTGTCGTAGAGCTCCAGCGAGTCGTTGTAGTACGAATAGATGAAGTAGCTCGTAGGACCCCAGCAGAAGTTGTTCGAGGCGTGGTTATGCTTCGAAATCGGCGACGACGTGCCGTAGAAGTAGATGCCGACCGACGTGGAGCCGAAGGTGCAACCCACGACTGAGTCGTAGCTGGCGTAGTACATCATCGCGCCGTAGCTGCCGCTCATTATCTTGCAGCCCTGGAGCTTGGTGTTGCTGGAATAGTAGTCGTAGATGCCGTAGGACGAAGGACGCAGCGTCAGGTTCTTGATCTTGACGTTGTTGGTGTAGTAGATGTAGAAGCAGTAGGACACTGAGGTCCCGCCTACAATGACCTCGCCCTGACCGGGCGCCTTATCGAAGGTCACGCTGTAGGTGCTGTCACCCGCATAGTTCTGCAGGTAGCAGATACCCTCGTCGTAGGTGCCTGCAAACGCCAGGAAGGTGACGTTGCCGCTCAACCCTCCCTGTGTCTGCAAAGCGTTTCCCGCCGCGACGAACGATGGGAAGGTGTCAGCCATGGTGACACCCTTCTTGATATAGTATGTCCCGCTCATTGTCGCCACCGCCGTTCCCACGGTGAGCAGCAACAAAAGCAGGGCGAGCGATGACGTTCTTTTCGCCATCTATCCGCCTCCTTTGAATCGATCCGTTCCTTGCCTCGGCATCCGCGGCAACGGACCTGCGCCTCAGAGCCCCGCCCTGGAGCCCGTGTCTGTACCCTTGCTTGGCAGTGAGGAGTAACCCGTTGCCGGGTGCGCTGGCCGAATCTTACCCCCCACCCCTCCGATGTCAAGCACGGACATGAGCACTACGTGCCGGGTTCGGCGCGTCAATCCCGCGGCATAGCCGCGCGGTCAGTCGGAACACGCCGATTCCGGCCTATTGGCTGTCTTCCGACGACTGAGATGTCCTGAAAAGTCTGCCCGCGTTTCCGCGGGCAGAATGGAGAGATGCGACTGCTCGACCTATCTGGCCACGACGACCTTTCGATTGACTATGTTCCCGCGATCACTCAGCACGCAGAAGTAGATTCCCGGCGCCAGACGACTGACGTCGTTCGCGCCAGGCCTCAGGCTCAGCACCTTCCTGCCTGAAATATCCAACAGACTTGCGGGTTGCGGCTGGTGACCTGAAGCTTCCGGCAGGAACAGCACGCTACGGACCACCGATGGAACGTTCGCCGCCAACCGTGCCTCGCTTCCGGCTTCGGTTACGTCGAGCATCCCGCCATCAGTGGTCTTGATTATCGTCCCGTTGGTCCCGACGGCGTAGCCGGTCTGTTCGTCAACCGGGAAACAGATCGACCAGAGGAACTTGGACGTACCGGTGCTCTCCGCGAACCAACTCTCTCCCTGGTCGGTTGACTTGTAGACCGCGCCGGACGCACCGGCCACGTATCCAGCCAGAAGGGTCGGGAAGCTGACCGAGGCGAGGTAGTCACCCGTGCCGGTCGGCTTCGGAACCCAGGTACCTCCGCCATCGGTCGTCTTCATGATGAGGCCCGATGACCCCGCTACGAAACCGGTGAGCGGGTCGTCAGGGAAACAGAGACCGGAGAAATCGTTGTTGACACCGGAAGGCAGGACATCCCAGTTGTTTCCGCCGTCCGTCGTCCTGAGGAGCGTGCCGGCCCAACCGGCGGCAAACCCGGCCCCGGCATCTCTTGGGAAGTCGACTGTGGTTATGGGTTGGCCCGGGTTGACGGCAAGCTGAGTCCAACTGGCGCCTCCGTCCGTGGTCTTCAGAATTACCCCCTGGCCTGAGTCGCCGCCGGAGACATAGCCGGTGTCGGCGTCAATCGGGAAACAGATGGACCGAAGGTCAACAGTGACGCCTGAAGACTCGCCCACCCACGTTGCGCCTCCGTCCGTGGTCTTTGTTATCTTGCCGCCGGACGCCACGACGTAGCCGGTCATTGGGTCCATCGGGAACTGCACGGCCATCTGCTGACCCGGGTGCTGGCCATGCAGGCTATCCCATGTGACACCACCGTTGGTCGTCTTGAGAATGAGCCCGTTCATGCCGACCGCGTAGCCGGTGGTCACGTCTACCGGGAAGCAAACCGCGTCCAGTTGCGTCGCCGTGCCGGAGCTCAACGGAAACCAGACGGCTACGGCTGGCGCAGCCAGAAGGCAACTTGCGAGCATCAGAGCACAGACTCTCATCTCTTCCTCCTAATCTGTTGACAGCTGCATCGGCGGCCGTCCGTGGCTGGAGAACAGCGGCCCGGCGCTCTTCGCCGACATCCCTTGCCCAATCGCGGACAAACTCAGGATGGCTCGATCCGGACCAAAGTCGCCGACCCTTCAGACGGCGCCTTGCAGGATTATCGTCGCGCTTTGCAACTTGTCAATAGTGAACACGAGACCGGTTACAGATTCCGGATTGACGAATGCTGACTGGCCGGAGGCCGAAACCACAGGCGTCCGACTGGCCTGGTGCAGGCGCTCGATGTAGCGGCCGAAGGCTACTTCCATCTTCATGCGGTCTTTGGTCTTGATGAACTGCGGAACGTGGACTTCCATCCCGTTTTCAAGCGTGGCCGGCTTCGGTGCGGAGTCGACGTCGCCGTGCAGGGACGGACCGGTCGAGGCAACCGTTCCTCGGGACAGAGCAGCCGGGTAATGCTGGCAGTCAAGGCAAACACCAAGGCAAGACCCGAAGCACGAAACTCGGAGGACGATTGAAATCCGAATACCGAGAGCGTCCAGCCTCTGGTCATTCGGGCTTCGAGCTCCAATCGGAATTCGGGCTTGTGGCTTCGAGGTTGCCCTAACAGCAACGGGGCGCGGACAAGCCGCGCCCCGTAAGTCATGTGTATCGACCTAACGTATGACCGTCACCCGCGCAGTCGAGGTTTTGCCGGCCGACAGCCTCACGTAGTAGACCCCGGCCGGAACCTGTCTGCCGCTTCCGTCTTTGCCGTCCCAGTCCGATGTACAGACGCCGGCTTTGGACGAACCCGAGACCAAATTCCTCACCCGCCTGCCGGTAGCATCATACACAACGAGGCTGACTGGCCCGCCGCGCTCGATTGCGTAGTTGACCCTCGTGCCGTTCAGAACTGGGTTCGGCCCGACCTCTAACACTGAGGTGACGGACTTCGCTGCCGGCTCCTGAACGCCGGCAAGTCCGGTCACTACAACGCCGTGGAGTGGCCCGTAGTCGTTCCAACCCCAGGCGGCGTTGTGGCCGCGCACGCGGTAGTAGTAAGTCCCGACAGAATCGACGACCGCAGTGTAGAGCGTATCGGCGATGCTGTCAGTTACGACCGTGTCGTTCGCGAATGTAGGAACCGGCCAGACGTCGTCGACATAGACACCGGCGCGGGTCGTTGCGTCGTCGGTCATATAGCGGAACCGGACGTACACGGACTTGCCGGCCCACTGGTCGAGCGAGAAAGCCTTGTACAACCAACCGCTGGAGTTGCCCGTGAACCGGTCGTGGAGCTGAATCCACTCTTTGCCTTCGAGCGACACCTCGGCCACGGTCACGTCATAGTTGGTTTCGGTATTGTACCATATCCAGTATTTGAGCGAGTCGCCGGCCTGGACCGGGTACGGGTACTTGGTTTCACAGTAGTTGGAAATGTTGTTGCCGGTGCCAAGGTACATCGAGTGGGTACCACTGTGCTTCTGCGTCGTTGACTGGCTGGCGCCGTGCAGAGTCCAATTGCTGACGCCTGACTCCATGCTGTCCGTGACGACGGTCAGGCCGGTGAACTGTTCGAGTCCCCATTTGTCCGGGTGGTTCTGGTCCGGACGGGTCGGAGTCCAGTGAATCGGGATATAGCGGGAGCCCGTGGTATCCACGACCGTGAGTATCGGCCTCGGCACCATGCCCTCAAGCGCATTGATGATGGAGTCAGAGTGCTGGAACAGGTAATAGTCGCCGCGGAAAGATGCATTCTGGATGCTGTCCAGGTCCTGTACCGGCTGGTAGAAATCGGTACCCAGCTCGGTCGTAAACGACATGCACGGAAATCCACCGACGGTATGGCCCCAGCCGTAAAACCAGTCATCGGAACCGTCGTTCGTCGGGTACAGGTAGTTGGACTGCTCTGGAGTGTAGGTGCCGCCACCCAGCCTGCCCATGCGGCTGGCCATGCCCGTTGCGAGAGTCTTGAGGCAAGAACTGTCCGGCGCCACGGTCCCTGTGCCGAAGGGCCAGAGCACGTCCTCGCTGTACGTGTGAACGCTGACACACGCAACCACCGTGTGCTGTTTGAACCACTCTGTGACGGCCTTGATTTCGAGGCCCGATGCGCCGGAGGCGCCCATGAACACGAGGTCGCTCGGGTTATGCGTGCTCTGCGTCCCGTTGACCATCGAACCCCAATCATCCATGATGCTGCCCATGCACGTACCGTTGAAGTTGCGGTTCGGGTCCGTGCCGATTTGCCCGCCGAACGGCTGCCGGTCCTTGCGCCACATGTATCCGCTGTCGGGGCCATACGGGGATGAGTCGTGGTCGTACTTGTAGCCGTCGACATTGGTTATCATGAACACGTGGAGCTGGTGGTTGTCGATGAAGTGATGGAACCCGGTGTCACTAGCATAATAGTGGATCAGCGTATCGCAGAGATGTCGCACCGCTTCTACTCCGCCCCATTCACGGGAGTGGACGATGCCAAGCTCAAGACATTCCGGCTTGCCTTGGGCTGCGGTAGAGGCGATCTTGAGTCCATAGATCCAGTTGTTGTGATAGGTAGGGCCAATGGACTCAAACTGGCATATGCTTGAGTAGTTCGCAGCCCACGCGCGCATCATGGAGTCAAGCTGGGCCGTTGTGTGGTACGCGCCGGTCAGGATGGCCTCACGCTGCACGACGCCCATGTCGTCGTGAATCACAGTGACGGGCAGTCCGCAGGCCTCAACCGTGCCGAAGTCCGACCGGTCGAGCAGCAGGTCATAGGACTGTCCGGACTTGGCGCCGGCAATCTCAATTGACGTGCCCTTAAAGGTGATATGGGAACTGAGCTCCTGGAAGTTGCGCGCGCCGACGCGCACCAGGATCGGACCGGCGCTCGCCGAACCAAAGAGCAGGACAACTGAAAGCCACAGCGCGGTCGCAGAAGAGCGATTGACCATCATGCCTCCGAGACAAAGGTTATGCCAAAAGCAAAAGGATGGCTTCCAGTCGGAGCGCCGGGCACCGGCTGGACTCGAGCAGCCCGGACGCCGCTCGAATGCCACCAGTCAATTCTAGACTGTGTCGTTCGCCTGTCAAATCTGTCTCTGCGCCGGCCAATTCCTTGACTTGAGATGCCTTTGATTTATTATCCCCTCTCACCCGGACCGACGTCCGGCAACGACCTACGACAGGCTATGTGAGTTATTAACCCGGCCCCGCCGGTCTGGCGCGGCCGATATCAGGAGGAAGCCGATGATCAAGTTCAAACCCGGGAACCTCCGTGTTCCCAAGTTCCAGCGGCCGGTGTACGTGGTTGCGGGCGGCACCACCGACTACCGCAAACGTTACCCGGAATACAAGCTGGAAGAGCTCGCGATGATGGCCTTCAAGATGCTGCTTGAGGAAAACGACCTCAAGATGAGCCCACTCGATGTCAAGGGTCTCATCAACATGGCCTGCTACGGCGAGTTCGCGGACCACTTCCAGGACCAGCTGCTCTGTGAAGCCAAAATCCACGACTATCTTGGCCTCGACCCGCTGCCCAACATCGGCGTCAAGACCGGCGGCGCGACCGGCGGTTACACGACCCTCGCCGGCGCGAGCATGATAGCATCCGGCTACGCCGATTGCTGCCTGGTGATGGGCTGGGAGCGGATGGACGAAGTCGACACGAGGACCGGCAATTTCTACATCTCCACCGCCGCCTGCAAGGACTTCGAGACCCGCCTGGCCCGGATGTACGCCGCGTACTATGCGCCGATGGCCCGCCGCTTCTCACATGTATTTAACGTGAAGGAAGAAATCCGCGCCAAGATCGCGGTAAAGAACAGGCTGTACGCCTGCTCGTCGCCCTTTGCCCAGAATCCGGGCAAGCATACGGTCGAGGAAGTGCTCAACGGCAAGATGATCTGCGACCCCTTGCGCGTGCTTGAGTGCTGCGTGATGTCGGTCGGTGTCGCGAGTCTGCTGCTCTGCGACGAAGAAACCGCGTACAAGCTCTCCGACCACCCGATGCGCCTCCAGATCTGCGGCGGCACTCACACCCTGCGCGTGGCCGACCGCCGGAACATGGAAGTGCCCCTGCTGCCCAACGAGACGCCCGGCCAGTACGACTGGATGGAGAAGCAGTACCACGAACCCTACCCGGGATTCCAGAGCTTCCTCGCCTCGCGTTTCGCCTCCTACATGGCCTATCGCATGGCTGGTATCAACGAGCCGATGGAAGACCTCGACCTGGTCGAACTCCACGACGCGTTCACCATCTCCGACCTGCAGACGTACGGTGACATCGGCCTGCGTCCCTACGGCAAGGAAGAAGACTATATCACGTCGGGCGACGCCTACTACGGCGGACGTTGCCCGTCGAACCTGTCCGGCGGGCTGCTCGGCACCATGCACGCGGTCGGTGCAACCGGCATCTTCCAGGGCATGGAGTGCTTCTGGCAACTCCAAGGCAAGTACGACAAGTTCCACGGCGAGCCGAGGATGTGGAAGCGCTTCGGCAAGGAAAAGCTCAAGGACTGGAAGTCACTCCAGATTCCAAAGCGGCGACGCGCCCTCTGGATATCCCACGCCGGCGTCGGCTCGCACGTCACCTGTGGTATCCTCGAGAACCCTGAAGAAGTGAAAGGTTAGGAGGCGACAGTGAAGAAGATGAAGAAGGCTGTGAAGAAGACCTCCAAGATCATCAAGCCTGCTCCGAAATCCAAGGTCCCAGCTCGAAAGTCCAAGGCCACTCCCGACATCCGCCTGACCGGCGTGCCGATGGTCGTAGAGAAAACCGACCCGGCTATGGTCATTCAGTGGCCGCGCACTATCGTCCACCACCACACCTACGGCCTCCTCTCCCCATTCTTCGAGGGCCTGAAGAAGGGCGTGCTCCGCGGCGTACGTTGTCCGAACCCTCGCTGCGAAGCGAAGGGCATCTGGCTCCCGCCTCGTGCGGACTGCCCGGACTGCCACACCCGAATGAAGTGGGTTGACCTGAAGAACCCGGTTATCGGCGAAATCTTCACGTTCACCCACGTCGAGTATCCGGGCAATGGCATCGAGATCTCGTATCCCTACTACCAAATCGACGTCAGAATCCCGGGCTGCTGCACCGTGATGAAGGGCTACCTGGTCCGCGGTGAAGCCAAGATCGGGATGAAGGTCAAAGCCTGCTTCCGCACCAGGGCCTCGACCAACACCATCCTCGACCTCCACTGGGAACCGGCCGAGTAACCTGTACAGACTGAGTGAAGGGCGGCGCGCACGCCGCCCCTTCGCTTGACCAGTCAGAGCCACCGGATATCATCACCCCGCCAATCAACAGGAGCAAACAAATGAAGAAGAACAGCAAGTCCCCGACGATGGCAACGCTGCAGGTCGCACTGGCGCGGGCCGCGGAACTGCACATCAGACACATCGTCGTAGCCTCCACCGGCGGAGACACGGCGTTGGGGCTCGCGAAACAGCTGCCGAATGACGTCGAAGCCGTGTGCGTGACGCACCATGCCGGGTTCAGTGAATTCGGCAAGAACGAACTAGCTGATTCAGTCGAGAACAGGCTTGCCGAGCACGGCATCCCCGTTCTCAGGACGACACATCTCTTCGCCGGCGTCGAACGCGCCATCCGGCTGAAGGTTGGCGGTCTGGGCCCGGCCGAGACCATTGCCTTCACCTATCGCACGCTGGGCGAAGGCACCAAAGTCGGAGTCGAAATAGCTGTGATGGCGCTTGACGCCGGGCTCATCCCCTACGGCAAGGATGTGGTCGCGATTGCCGGAACCGGAAGCGGCGCCGACACGGCGCTCGTCATCCGCCCGGCCCATTCTCGGCAGTTCTTTGAGACGCGCGTGAAAGAGATCATCTGCAAGCCGACCGACTGGTAAGGAGCAGACCCCATGGACGAATGCGCCTTTTGTCAGATAATCGCAGGCAAAGCCCCGGCCCGCAAGGTCTATGAAGACGAACAGACGCTCGCTTTCCTCGACCTGCACCCTATTTCGCGTGGCCACACCCTCGTGATTCCGAAGAAGCACGTGGAATGGTTCACCGATATCGAACCCCAGGACGGCGTCGCCGGACCGTTCCTGAAGTCCTGCTACGTCGTTGCCCGTAAGCTCAAGCACGCATTCGACTGTGAATACGTGACGATGCTCATCCGGGGTACGCGGGTCCCACACCTGCACATGCTTCTCATCCCTTCCATCAAAGGCGAGGAGAACCTGCTCGACAAGACCTTGGCCATGCACCACTTCGCTCAGGTCCACATGAAGCCACCCTTCAGCGAAACCGAACTCGACGCCATCGCTGAGACCGTGCGAAATGCCGGTGTGTAGTCTTGGGCGGCTTGCACCCTCCGCCTATGGCGGGTAGCTGGGAGTCGAGGATGCATCATTCCTTTTCCCTTCCCGGTCGCTGGGGCGACCGTGAATTCGTGAAGGTCTGGGACAGCCAGCCCACCAACCCGCTCAAAGCCGAGCAATTGAGCATCATCGCGACCGTAATACGTGACAACTGGCGCAAGGGCAACCGCATCCTCGACCTCGGCTGCGGCACTGGCAAGACCGAAGCCGCAATTCTGGAGCAGCTTCCAGTTGCCCGTTTCACCTGCGTCGACCGCTCCGAGGCGATGCTCGACCTCGCCCGGGAGCGGTTGCGCACATTCGCAGACCAGCTCCGGTTCGTCACGGCCGACCTTGCCGGGCTGGGCAGTATCGAGCTGCCGGGCTCGCCGTTCCGCTTCATCGTGTCGGTGGACGTGATCCACGAACTCCCCGATGCCGCCAAGTCCCGGTTCCTGAAGGCCTGCCGCCGGAACCTGACGCGCGACGGGCTGCTCCTCATCCTCGACCG
The DNA here is from genome assembly GCA_035505375.1 of bacterium. Lineage (NCBI taxonomy): Bacteria > bacterium. The sequence goes on from DATJQV010000090.1 coordinate 23,710, forward strand.
GATAGCGCTCGACCGGGCCAGGTTCAGCCGGCCGCTGCGCAGCGTGCTCGGCAGGCTGCAGCGCCTTCATGGTACGCACTCCGGCCAGCTCTCCGACCAGTTCGTGGATCCGCGCAGCCCCGACCATGAGCACCCGCTGGCGCTGGAGTCGTACTTCCGGCTGCTCCGTCGCGCCGGTCTTGCGCCGGCCCTGCTGCACCTTCACCTGCACAAGGCCGTCATCGCCGCCGCGCCCGCCGGGTAGACGTCCGCTCGTCCCCGCGCTCAGCATCCGGCTGGAACCCACCCAGCGCCCCGAGGTGCTGCCACGAAAGCACGCACCGTCCGTCAGCGGCCGCGGCGGACAAGTCCGATTCAAGCTCAAATGCTCCAACAAGGAGATATCGGCCCCAATCGGCATCCGAGCTTCAGTCGTCATTCGAGTTTCGTGTTTCGAGCTTCTTTGACCTGTGTCCATCTGCGTGCATCCGTGGTCGTTCCTCTTCGTGGCTCTTCTCCGCCACTCTGAACTCTGGATTCTGGACTCTGGATTCTCCCCGTCCGCCTCGTGGTTTGACTTGCCCACGAGCAGCGGTAGACTAAGCAACATGTGGATTCTAGTCATAAATCCCGGCGGCGGGTCCACGAAGGTGGCCGTTTTCAACGGCGCCAAGCCCCTGTTCTCCGAGACGGTTGAGCACGCGCCCAACCAGCTAGTGCGGTTCGGCCACGTTCTCGACCAGTACGAACTGCGCAAGTCCGCGGTTCTCTCGGTGCTGGACAGGCACGCATTCGACCGCGCCAAGCTGCAGACGATAGCGACCCGCGGCGGTCCGCTCCGGCCGTTGCCGGGCGGCGTCTATCGGATAACGCCCCACGTCGCCGCCGACATCCGCCACGGCCAGTACCAGACACTGCACCCGGCGCTGCTCGGCCCGCTCATCGGGCTTGAGCTGTCGCAGGAGCTGGGCATCCCCGCCTATTTTGTTGACCCCGAGTCGACCGACGAGTTCCGTGACATCGCCCGGATTTCCGGCTTCAGCGGCATCCCTCGCATAGCTCTCTCCCACGCCCTGAGCTGTCGCGCGGTGGCCGAGGCCGCGGCCAGGAAGCTCAAGAAACCCTACAAGAAGTGCCGGCTGGTGGTCGCCCACCTTGGCACGGGCATTACCGTTGCCGTTCACGTGGGAGGCAGACAAGTCGACGCGACCAATGCCAATGACGACGGCCCGTTCTCGCCGCAGCGTTCCGGCTCGCTGCCGCTGTCCGGCCTCGTCCACGCCTGCTACTCCGGGAACTACTCCGAGAAGGCGATTCTGAACCTGCTGACCCAGCGGGGCGGATTGATCTCCTACCTCGGAACGGACGACATCCGCAAAGTCGAGACAGCGATAACCGAGAACAACAAGTCGGCCGAGCTGGTATACCGGGCACTGGTCTATCAGGTGGCAAAGGAGATCGGCGCATACGTCGTCGCCTGCGAAGGCGGGCCGGACGCGGTCGTCCTGACCGGCGGGCTGACCCTGTCCGAGAAGTTCGTAGCCAACCTGAAGAAGTGGCTCGCGCCCCTCGATCTGAAGATAATCGTATTCCCCGGCGAAGAGGAAATGACGGCCATGGCCAATCGCCTCCTCGCGGTGTTGACCGGTAAGGAAAAGGAACGCAACTATGACAAGGAAACTGCTCTCCGGGGATGAAGCAATCGCCCGGGGAGCCTGGGAGGCAGGCTGCCACGTGGCCGCTGCCTACCCAGGCACACCTTCCACCGAGATCCTCGAATCCCTTTCAACCTACAAAGACGTCTACTGCGAATGGTCTACCAATGAAAAGGTAGCGCTGGAAGTCGCGCTCGGCGCCTCGATTGCGGGCGCGCGGTCGCTCGCCGCGATGAAGCACGTCGGCCTGAACGTCGCGGCCGATCCGCTCTTCTCGTCCGCCTACATCGGTGCGCGGGGCGGGTTTGTCATAGTGACCGCCGACGACCCCGGGCTCCACTCCTCGCAGAACGAACAGGACAACCGCTACTACGGCCTGATGGCCAAGATTCCCGTCCTCTGCCCGTCCGACTCGCAGGAGGCAAAGGACTTCACCCGTCGTGCGTTCGACATTTCCGAGCAGTTCGATATACCGGTCCTGTTGCGCATGACCACCCGCAGCGCCCATTCGTCGAGCGTCGTCGAGCTGGGCGAGCGCCTGCCCCGTCCGGTCAAAGGCTACGAAAAACAGATTACGAGAAACATGGTCCTGCCCGCATTCGCCAAGACGCGTCACGTCGACCTCGAACAGCGGCTGGACCGGGTCCGGGCATGGAACGAGGAATGCGACCTCAACCGGATGGAGCAGGGCTCGCGGCAGATGGGAATCGTCTGTGACGGGGTCTCCTACCAGTACGCCCGCGAGGTCTTCCCTGATGCGTCTTTCCTCAAACTCGGCATGGTCTGGCCATTCCCTCGCGAACTCGTCCGCCGCTTCGCCGCGACCGTAGACGAGCTCGTCGTCATCGAAGAGACGGACCCATTCATCGAGACCCAAATCCGCGCGCTCAACCCGTCATCCGTCACCGGTCTCCCGTCAAAGATAACCGGCAAAGACAAGCTACCCCGTACCGACGAACTCAGCCCCCGCGTCCTCCGCTCCTCCCTCGCGAAGGAAAGTGCGAACGCCGACGTGCAAACGCCGAATTCCGGAGCCGGACGTTCGGAGTTCGTCGCTCGGCGTCCGACGTTGCCCTCCCCGTCCTCCATTCCGCAGCATTCGTCATTCGACGCTCGGCGTTCGACATTGCCTGTGCAGGGTCTTCCCTCCCGCCCTCCCGCCCTCTGCCCGGGCTGCCCGCACACCGGCATCTTCTGGGGGCTGCAGAAGCAGAAACTAATCATTGGCGGCGACATCGGCTGCTACACCCTCGGCGGGCTGCCGCCGCACAGCGCCATGGACACCTGCATCGACATGGGCGCGTCCATCACCGTCGCCCACGGCTTCGACAAGGCGCTCGGCACCGCTGACCCGCGCCGGCGCGTCGCGTTCATCGGCGACTCCACCTTCTTCCACTCCGGCATCACCGGCCTTGTCAACACGGTCTACAACCAGTCGAACGTCATCACCATTATCAGCGACAACCGTACCACCGGCATGACCGGGCACCAGAACCACCCCGGAACCGGCGAAACCCTGATGGGCTCGTTCGGCCCCGTCATCAAACCCGAGGACGTAGCGAGAGCCTGCGGGGTCAAGAACGTGGTCGTCGTCGACCCTTACAAGGTCAAAGAAACCCGCAAAGTCGTACGCGAGTTGCTGGCCAAGAACGAACCCGCGGTCATTATCAACCGGAGAGCCTGCGCCCTGCACATCCGGCTCCACAACCCGCCGTTCGTAGTCGACACGGAAAAGTGCACCGGCTGCAAGACGTGCATCAGCCTCGGCTGCCCGGCGCTGTCCTTCAGCGAGGCGCGGGACATGACCGAAACGTCCGACGTTTCGGATCGTGTCCCAAGCCGACCCAGCCGTGGCAAGGCGTGCATTGAGGAAACCATCTGCGTCGGCTGCGGCATGTGCGCCGACGTCTGCCCGCAGGAAGCCATCAGCCAAAGTGCGAATGCCGAAGTGCAAACGCCAAAGTCCGAAGTTCGGCGTTCGGCGTTCGGAGATCGGAGTTCATCGTGAATCTCTTGGTCTGCGGCGTCGGCAGCCAGCGCTCCGTTTCGTGTCTTTCGTGCCTTCGTGGCTCAAATTCCTCGTTCTGCTCCGAACCCCATCAGTGTCCATCTGCGTTCATCTGTGGTTTCGCTCTGTCCGTTTCGTGTCTTTCGTGCTTTCGTGGCTTAGATCGGAGTCCCTCATGAACATTCTCGTCTGCGGTGTCGGCGGTCAGGGCGTGCTGCTCTTCTCCAACATCGTCTCGGAACTGGCATTGACCGCCGGGCTCGACGTCAAGAAGTCGGAAGTCCACGGCATGGCTCAGCGCGGCGGCTCGGTCACCAGCCACATCCGCTACGCGCCAAAGGTAGCGTCGCCGCTTATCGAAGAAGGAACCGCGGACATCATCGTGGCCTTCGAGATGATGGAAGCGCTCCGCTACATCCACTTCCTGCGCCCGGACGGAAAACTCATCTACGACTCGCACCGCATCGACCCACTCCCGGTCTCAACCGGCGTGGTCGAACGCCCGACCGATGAGAAACTCAACCAACTCCTGACCGAGAGCATGGAAAAAACGGGGACTGTCCACGGAAAACAGGGACTGTCCCGCGCTGAGTCCGTCGCAAGCGATCCGGGGGACTGTCCCTCGTTTTCCGCACGGTCAGTCTGCGTGCCGGCGTTCGCCGCCGCCCTCAAACTCGGCAACGCCCGTGTGCAGAACGTAGTGATGCTCGGGGCCATATCCACCTTCCTTGAGTTCCCGGAAGAGGCCTACCACCAGGCCATCACGAACCGCGTGAAGCCCAAGGTGGTCGACCTCAACCTCAAGGCCTTTGCCGAAGGCCGCGCGCTCTGCGGCCGCGCGTAGACTCGCGACCAACCGGCAATAGCACCCGACGAGAGTCGGGCAGTTCTGCTTCGCGCTCAGCACTCATCGCCCGTTTCAAAGCTCCCTCAAAAGCTCGCCGGAAAGCTCGTCTCAGAGTTCGCCGGAAAGTATCCTAGAATGCATACTCGAAAGCGCACTGCATAGCTTCTTCCATTGCTCATCTCAAAGCTCGCCTCATCGCTTCGTGCATTGCTCATTTCAGAGTTCAGCGCATCGCTTCTTTCATCGCTCGCGGCAAAGCTCAGTCGAAAGCTCGCGTCAAAGCTCGTCTGAGAACTCCGATCAAAGCTCATCTCAAGGCTCGTTTCATGGCTTAGTCGAAAGCTCCTCAAAGGGCATGCCCCCGGGCGACCCCTATATGCGGACTTTGCGCGACGCAACAGGGCTTAACGGACTGAGATTAATTGAGTTATGAGTAGTTTCGGAGAATCACTAGGACATCAGTTCTTTTGGGCCTTGCGCGACCCCGAAATCAGCCCGCCCGCGCGTCGGGAAGCTCATCGGAGGGCTCATGGCCGCGCCCGGGGTTCCGGCCAAACCGCGTTCCGGCCGTTTGCTCCGCTTATCCCCTCCCTTCCCGCTCGCCTTCCCGGCACACTCGAATCCTCGGGTCCTTGCCCTCTTACCCCCTCTCTCCTCACTCTTTCCTCCGCTTGACAGCTGGGAGATTCCGAGTAGCTTTCAGACATGGAGACTGAGTCTTTGCCAACCTCGATGAAGGCTCGAAGCAAGTCCGCGCCCGTCAACCAGTGATGGGCATGGAGCCAAGTACGTCACAAGATCACCCGCGACACATGGCATTCCTGCAGGAACTCAAAGCTGTTCTCACACATCAACCTCGCTGCCCCAACTGCAGGCACCCTTTGGAGCAGATGCCCACGCGGAAGAAGAAGTGTCCAACATGCGGTGAGTTCATGTACGTGAGGACCAGGCCGAGCGACCGCAAGAAGGTCGTAGTGACAAAGAACCAGGCGAACGCCATTGAGGAGCAGTGGGCGCACTACCATCAGGATCAGGCGATGGCCCGCCTAACAAGTCATCCCGACTACAGCGCGGCTGCGAGGAGGCTGCGCAGAACGCTGGGCCGCGAGCCCACGGCCGATGAAAGCAAGCTCGAGATAAGCCTTCGAGAAGCGGCTAGACACAGAAGGAAACATGATTGGGGCTTGTATCGCAACTCAGTACTGGACGCCGCGACCGCTCTCCAAACGCTGGGAAGAGCCGACGAGTCCCTGCGAAAACATCTCGAGGTCTGCTATCTGGACGTGAACGGCCCCCAAAACTGCGGAGGCATCCCCGAGAACTTGGGGGACGAGTACGCTCCTTTCGACCCCAACACGCCCGCTGCTGTGCCCGCACGAGGTGTTCTGCTGGCAGCAATCGACCTTGGGTGTAAACTATGCCAAGACCCGCTTGAACCCGACCTCGGGTGCGACATGGACAAACTCAGGGATATGTTCCTTTCTGTGGCAGCCGAGACTCAACGGGACCTGCGCCTTCCCGTTACCCCCGAAGTAGCCTGGGGCAACATAAACGCCGAACTCGCCCGCACCTGCGATACCTAGGCATGTACATAAGCGCCGCATTGCAGACACAACAGGAAGGAGGAACAGTATGAACAGACAGAACACGATTGTGTACCCACAACTCCCGACTTGGCCGAACATGAAACGCCTGGTCGTGGCGGCCGCTCTGGTCTTCGCAACCTTGGCCGCCGCTCAGGTCGATACTGCTTGGGTGAGAACGTACGACGGCCCGGCGCACCTCAACGACGTAGCCACCGCAGTTGGCGTGGACGATTCCGGGTACGTGTATGTCGCGGGTTGGACTGATGGGGCAAACTGGGATCAGGGCTGGCTCATTATCAAGTACTCACCCAACGGCGACACTGTGTGGACGCGCCGCCCCACTGATGCAACGGCCTACTACAACTCCCCCAAGGACTTGGTGGTTGATAACCGAGGCAATGTCTGCGTCACCGGGAGGTTCTCCCCGAATGGGGATTATGGCTTCCTGACCGTCGAGTACAGTCGCGGCGGTGCGTTGCGGTGGAGTGCTACCTATGACACATCCTCCAACGGCGACACCGCATGTGCGTCGGTGGTGGTGGATAGCTCCGGTTCGGTCTACGTCACAGGGTCAGGTTACAGGAATGACACAATGGACTACGTCACTCTAAAGTACGACACCGCCGGCGTCCAGAAGTGGGTCAGCAGATACGTTAGCCCTGATGGGAGTAGCGGATCCGGGGCGTTAGCGGTCTGCCCCGGAGGAACGGTAGTAGTTACCGGAGGGAGCACTGGAACTGCCGGCGTCAGCGACTGCCTTACCGTGAAGTACGATGCTACGACCGGCGACACCGTGTGGACCCGCAGGTATACTGGGTGGCCTTATGGAGCAGCAGCTTGCGGCGTAGGCGTCGCCGTTGACAGCTCAGGTAACATTTACGTCACCGGCACACGCGACAGTGTCAGCACGCCTTTCTTTATGACGCTTAAGTATGATGCGAATGGATCTCTAAAGTGGGCCAGATACTTCCAGCGGAATGGAAACGCCACCGGCATCGCCTTGGGCCCAAGCGGACTGGTGTATGTGACTGGCCGTGGCGGGTCGGGAAGTGATATTGGGTTCGTCACCGTCATGTATGACTCGTCCGGTGATGTAATGTGGTCCCAGGACTACTATCCGGGGTCAAACCAACTGTCTTTTGCAATGTCATCGGATTCTTCCGGAAATGTCTACATTACGGGCGGGGGCACCTTTCCAAACGGTTCCAACCCCATCTATACGGTAGCCTATGACTCTGAGGGAACGTGCAAATGGGTCGCCTCATACAGCAGTCCGTGGGGTCTGGGCAATTATTCCGACGGTCTCGCACTGGACAGGGACGGCAACGTCATCGTCGTAGGCGCCATTGAGACCGCGAGCACCGGCTGGGACTGGGTTACTGTGAAGTACATACAGACTACTGGCCTAACAGGAAGATCGCCATCCCTCGGGCACCCAGAGCGTCCGAGCGCCGCCACGGTCGTGCGCGCATCCATCCCCGTGACATGCTTAGGGAGCCGAGGCATTCTGATAGACGCCACTGGATGCACCGTCGCTAGTCTGGATCCGAAGCGACCGGGCCGCGTGGACTTGAGACCGGGCGTCTACTTTGCCATCTCCTCACAGTACACCTCGGTAAAGAAGTTAGTGGTGGTACGATAGACGTCTGATGCGCACCAAGCGCACGGTTGCCGACAGGTCTCCGCTAGCGGGTGGGCAGCGGCGGCGCAGGTCTGAGTCGTAGATGGAGAGACCGAAGAATTGGCAGCCCGGCGGCCTCTATGGCGCTTCGCTGCGCCACTCCGTCTGCCAAGCATGCGGCCTCGTAGTTGCGGACCCGGCACCCATGATCCGGGTTGGAAGTCCTTGCCCCGCGTGCAAATCACCGCGCCCCTCAGCGCTGCACTACCTTCCGCTCGCTGTATGCGGCCTGCTGGGCGCAATGGACGATGCGATACGCGCGGCAACAGCCGAGCCCGATTCGCAGACCCATGGACCCGACCATGCGGTTCTCGCTATCGCTGTGTTCATTTGCACCCTGGAGGAGCTACTCGTCGAGCAACTCCTCGATGAGCTACTGGAGAAGGAAGGCATCCGAGCCAAGGGCAACGTGGCCGTGGTGGGAGTTATGCGCTCGTTTGAAGATAGGAAGGAACTGATCAAGAGGTTGACGGGTAAATCGTGGCGCAATGCCCTTGGCGCAAGAGACCTGGTCGGCTATCTCGAGAGCGTGCGTAAGTTCAGGAACAAGCTTGTACACTCCGGTGAGCGCTGGGCGGTCCCTGACGACCTAATGCCAAATGTTGCGACCAACACCCTGCAGCTTCTGACATCGTTCGTGCGGGCGCACAACGAGCTTGTAGCTACGAAACCCCCTCCGACGCCCTGATGCCGAGTGCTCTCGGGCCTGCGATCAGCCGATCAAGGCCAAAACCGCGCCAGCGGAGAAACGATGCCACGCATACCCCTGGGTGACATCACTAAGTGGATCAGACTGCCCCCCAAGTATGTAGCTCCAATCGCCATTCTGGCTTCCGCGCTAGTACTGCTCCCTTCCACGGCGCTTTCCAAATTTGGAGTCTCCTCTTTCATGGACCGCTACAGAATGTGGATTGGTCTCGTCGCCCTGACTGGGACGGCTCTTCTTCTCTCCCATGCTGCAGTCTGGGCAGGACGCTTGATAGTAGGTCGCACACAGCGGGATCGGCTACTGAAAGCCGGGAAGGCGTACCTTCGCGGGCTGACCCTTGAGGAGAAGCTTATTCTGTCTCATTACTTGGCTCGCGGCACCAAGAGCGCCAAGCTTGTCGCCCAAGATGGCGTCGTTCTTGGGCTTGAGTCGGCCATGATCATCACGCGTGTATCGTCAGTCGGTGACATAGAAATGCACTTCGCGTACAACATCCAGCCGTGGGCATGGAGGGAACTAACCGAACATACTGACCTCCTTGAACCTGCACTTACGCTTGAGAGGAAGCATCTGGCAGAAGTAGCCGCACAGTTGCGGCGAGATGGCGACTACCCCTAGCAGCTTCAAGCGAGGGGAAAAGAGGGACACTTCTAATCCGATGCGCGTCAAGGGAGTGTGACTTCACGGCAGCTCAAGCTCGAGCCACAAGCCAAGTGATTTCCGATTCTGGGAGAAACGGGGACACATTACTTATCTCAATCCGAGGCGCGTCAAGGGAGTGTGACTTTGTGGCAGCAGCAAGCCTCAAGCCAAGAGACTTCCGATCTTAGACTGGCGATTGTAGATTGGAGCGGCTCCGCCGCGAGACTGAGGTTGAGGTCGAGGCTGAGATGGAGATTCGAAGCGGAACTGCGTCGCAGCTCAAGCAGAAGACGGCGGACGGCTGACAGCTTACGGCTGACCGCTTCAGGCCCGTCCCCAATCCCTGGCCCCTGATCGCCAGCCCAAGCCCAAGCTCAAGCACAAGCTGACAGATGGCAGCCGTTGCCCGTCAGCCAACCCCTAATCCCTAGCCCCTAACCCCTCACCCCAGTCCCCGGCCCCCAATCCCCGTTTCCCCGGCTGGACAAGCAGCCCAAGGGCCGCTGCCTTGGTGTGCTCCACCACTCCGACAACCCGCCCGAGAACGACTACATCAACATCGACGTCCGCGTCTTCGGGAAGACGCTTCTCCTGGGCTACATCCAGCTCCTGTAGTGGCTTCTCTCCCGCAGTCCTGGTGGCCTACCGGGATTCACCTTCGTAACCTTTCCTAAGGTAGCTTATGAGAGGCGGGGAAAGACAGCTTCCGACACTGAGCCGGCATTTGCTGCACGTTGTCAGGCGGGCACGGGCTCAGATAGGCGGTCGCTACAAGTACCCGCCTC